>JAAYNY010000127.1 GCA_012520635.1 Clostridiales bacterium
AGAATACCGTGCCCAGATAGCTCAGTTGGTAGAGCAGAGGACTGAAAATCCTCGTGTCGCTGGTTCAATTCCGGCTCTGGGCATTTTGCATTTAAAGATAAGTGTATATGGGACATTAGCTCAGGTGGTAGAGCACTTGACTTTTAATCAAGCTGTCCGGGGTTCGAGTCCCCGATGTCTCATTATTAAATTAATAAAAAGGGAATTCTTGATTATCAAGAGTTCCTTTTTCTGATTTCATAAGGAGGTTAGTTATGCTGCATGAAAAGACAGAAATACTTAAACAATGGATAAGTGAAAGTGATAATATAGTTTTCTTTGGTGGAGCAGGTGTATCTACAGAGAGCGGCATTCCTGATTTTCGTAGCGTTGACGGCTTATATAATCAAAAATATGATTATCCGCCGGAAACTATATTAAGCCATAGTTTCTTTATGACCAATACAGAGAAATTTTATGATTTCTATAGAGATAAGATGCTATATGATGGTATACTACCCAATTATACCCATAAAAAACTTGCAGAACTCGAGAGAAATGATATACTAAAAGCTGTAATAACTCAGAATATTGATGGACTTCATCAAGAAGCTGGTAGCAAGAATGTTCTAGAGCTTCATGGCTCTGTACTTCGTAACTACTGCATGAACTGTCATAAATTTTACTCTGTTGAATATATAAAACAAGCTGAGAAAATTCCCTACTGTTCTTGTGGTGGAATTGTAAAACCTGATGTTGTTTTATACGAGGAAGGTTTAGATGATGAGGTTGTATCAAAGGCTGTACAAGCTATATTAGAAGCTGATATTTTAATTGTTGGAGGAACATCACTTACTGTTTACCCTGCAGCCGGATTAATTCAGTATTATCAAAATAAGAAGATGGTCTTAATAAATAAATCGGTTACAGCTTATGACCAAAAGGCAGACTTATTAATACAGGCAGGGCTTGGAGATGTTTTTAAAAACCTATAATAAAATCTGAGCAAAAGAGGAAGGATATTATAATGATTAATAATAGAAAAAGTCAAGTTTACAAGCTTACAATAGGAGGATTACTTCTAGCTGTAGGAATCATAATCTCTAGACTATTTCATATGTTTGCTACTCCTGGTCTTGGGATGATGTTTTTACCTATGCATATAGGTGTATTTATTGCAGGCCTTTATCTAGGTCCTTATTATGGAACTCTTATAGGTCTATTAACACCTTTAATAAATTCATTATTTGGAGCACCAATATTTCCATTTAATATAATTATGGCAATGGAGCTAGCAGCCTATGGTTTATTTGCAGGTTTATTTACCTACATACTAAAAAGATATTTTAAAAATTAAGCTAATATATTAAGTGTTTATATTAGCTTAATTATATCAATGATAATGGGAAGAATAATATATGCAGTTGTACTTTTTATAATGATAAAACTTTTTGGTATGAATCTTCCAGCACCTCTATCTGTAATAGAATCTACCATAACAGGAATACCTGGTATAATAATTCAATTGTTTTTGGTTCCTGGAATTGTATTTGCATTATTTAAAATAGAAGAGTCATATTAGGACTAATAAAAGGTGTTTTATTTGATAGTTGCTATTAAACCCTTTTTATTGTATATTTGTTATGTATGCGTTATAATTTTCACGATAACAATTTTTGAGTTAAAAATCACTATATGTTTAAGGAGGAAATAAAATGAGTAACATTGACACAATGTCAGTAAATGCTATCAGAGTTTTATCAGCTGATGGTGTACAAGCAGCTAATTCAGGTCATCCCGGCCTTCCCCTAGGAGCAGCGGCTATGTCATATGAGCTTTGGGCAAAACATATGAATCATAATCCTGCAAATCCAAATTGGGCTAATAGAGATAGATTTATACTATCCGGTGGTCATGGATCAATGTTGTTATATTCATTACTACATTTATTTGGATATGGATTAACATCTGAAGATTTATCACAATTTAGACAGGATGGATCATTAACTCCTGGACATCCAGAGTATGGACATACAGTTGGTGTTGAAGCAACTACAGGCCCTCTTGGTGCAGGAATGGCTATGGCAGTTGGAATGGCTATGGCAGAAGCTCATCTTGCTTCAAAATTTAATAAAGAAGGTTATCCAGTAGTTGATCACTACACATACGTTCTTGGTGGAGACGGATGTATGATGGAAGGTATTACTTCTGAGGCAATGTCACTGGCAGGAACACTAGGTCTTGGCAAATTAATTGTTCTTTATGATTCCAATAAGATAACTATCGAAGGAAGTACAGATATTGCTTTTACCGAAGACGTTAAGAAAAAGTTTGAATCATTTGGATTCCAGACTCTAGTAGTTGAAGATGGTAATAACCTTGAGGAGATTGGTGCTGCAATTAAAGAAGCAAAGGCTGATCTTACAAGACCTACTATGATAACAATTAAGACTAAGATTGGATTTGGTAGTGCTAAAGAAGGTATGGCAAGTGCCCATGGTGAGCCTTTAGGAGTAGAAAATGTTAAGAACTTAAGAGAAAACCTAGGTTTGACCAGCGAGACAGCATTTGAAGTGCCTGAAGAAATATATGAGCATTATAAATCTATTGCAAGAGAAAATGCAAAGGTTGAAGAAAAGTGGAATGAACTTTTTGATGATTATGCAAAGAAATATCCAGAGATGAAAGAATTATGGGATAAGTACCATGATGAAAATGCAGCAAAGGATCTTATTGATGATGAAGCTTTCTGGGCATTTGAAGATAAGGCTGATGCAACAAGAAATATTTCTGGAAAGATTATTAATAAAATTAAAGACCATATGCCTAACTTTATAGGAGGAAGTGCAGACCTTGCACCTTCAACTAAGACATATATGGACGGTATGGGTGATTTCTCTAAGGATGATTATTCAGGTCGTAACCTACACTTTGGTGTTAGGGAACTAGCTATGGCAGGTATAGGTAATGGTATGGCACTTCACGGAGGATTAAGGGCATATGTATCTACTTTCTTTGTGTTTAGTGATTTCACAAAACCTATGGCAAGATTGTCTTCACTTATGGAAATGCCTTTAACTTATGTATTTACCCATGATAGTATAGGTGTTGGTGAAGATGGGCCTACCCATGAGCCTATCGAGCAAGCTGCTATGCTTAGAGCAATGCCTAACTTTACATTATATCGTCCTGCTGATGCTACAGAATGTGCTGCAGCATGGTATTATGCAATTACTTCTACCAAGACACCAACAGCATTAGTTCTATCCCGTCAGAATCTACCTCAACTTAAAGGATCTTCTAAGGATGCCTTAAAGGGAGCTTATATTATATCTGATTCCAAGAAGGCTGATCCAGATGCTATAATCATAGCTACAGGTTCAGAGGTACAGCTTGGAATAGGTGCTCAAGAGGAACTTCTAAAAGAAGGATTTGATGTTAGGGTAGTTAGTATGCCATCTATGGATGTATTCAAAGAGCAATCAGATGAATACAAAGAGAGTGTACTGCCTAATAAGGTAAGAGCAAGAGTAGCTGTTGAAGCTTTAATGAACTTTGGATGGGGCGACTTTGTTGGCCTTGATGGAACCACAGTTACAATGAACAGTTTTGGTGCTTCAGCGCCAGCTAATATTCTCTTTGAGAAATTTGGATTTACTGTAGAAAATGTTGTTAAGGCAGTAAAAAGTGTTATAAAATAAGTCAAGAGAATTGATAAGACACTAATATAAAATAAAAAGGCTAAGATTAGAATGTAAAAACTCTAGTCTTAGCCTTCTTTTGATATTTCTAATGATATTTTAATATAGATCTGTTGAAAAAATATCTTGTAACAGATACAATTGTATTCAGATATAGCACTTTAGATAGAAGAAATACAGCCGTATATGGGAGGGATTCTAAGTGGCGAGAATATTAATCGTTGAAGATGAATTAAAAATTGCTAGATTTCTTGAGCTAGAATTAAAGCATGAAGGATATGATGTACTTATAACAGGTGATGGAAGACAGGGACTTAGTATGGCCCTAAATGAAGATGTAGATCTGGTCATTCTTGATATTATGCTTCCTGGTATTAATGGAATTGAAGTATGCAGAAGGATTCGTCAGGAATCTCAGATCCCTATTATAATGCTTACTGCTAAAGATGATGTAACCGACAAGGTAGCGGGGCTTGATACTGGTGCAGATGATTATATGACCAAACCCTTTGCTATTGAAGAGTTACTAGCAAGAATTCGTGTAGCCCTTAATAGAAAGCAGAATAAGAAGGAACCAAAGCTTGAAAGTCTTAGGCATGGTGAACTTAAGCTAAATCTGTCAAGTCATAGTGCATTTTATGGAGATGAAGAGCTTTCTCTTACAAAGAAAGAATATGAGTTACTTGAGTATATGTTAAAGAATAAAAACATAGTACTTAGCAGGGAACAGATGTTGAATAATGTATGGGATTATGAGTACTTTGGGGATACCAACGTGGTTGATGTTTACATAAGGTATTTAAGACAAAAGATTGATGAGAAGTATGGAATTCACCTAATCTCAACAGTTCGTGGTGTTGGTTATATTATTAAGGATTAGATATATAAAGAATAAAGGAAGCAGGGACAGACATGAAAAATACGAGATGGGACAATTTTTTAGAATCATTAAGAAAAGTGCTAGTAAAAATTATTCTCCCAATCCGTAATAAACGAGAAAAATTACTAAGTAACTTTAGGTTATCAATATTGTTTCGGGTTTCTATGGGATATTTAAAGTTACTATTAACCCATGGAGTATTACTTATGTTTGGAATCTTCATTCTATATATGTATACTGAGAAGAAAGATTTCAGTGTAATGGCTGATGATATAATATCATCCATAAAAGAAGTAGATGGAAGTGTATATATTAATCCCTATTATATGCAAGGTCTATCCATGGAAATTAAGGAGTTAGAAACCAATAAAGAGGTCTATAATGATATTGCTTATCATCCTACATCGGATAAAGCCTTCTTTCATGGAATTCATTTTGATAGAAAAAGTAATGACCATATATTAGTCATAAATGAATATAAAGAATTCTCACTTCATGATGATAATTATATGGGAATATTTCAATATGATTTAACTGGGAGCTATTATAGCTTCCTTTCTATGCTATGGAAGTTAATTATTCTTTATATAGTGATTGTGGCAATGATAATTCATAAAGGAAGAAAAAATGATGAGGACCTAATGGAGCCCATTCAGATAATGTCTGCTACAGCAAATCGCCTTACGGTTCATAATTTGCAAAGTGAGAGGTTGAATTTGGCAGGTACAAAGAATGAATTGAAAGACTTAGCAAATGTTATAAATCAGATGCTTGATAGGATTGAGATTTCATATGAAAGTCAAAAGCAATTTGTATCAGATGCATCACATGAATTAAGGACTCCAATTGCTGTAATTCAGGGATATGCCAACTTACTAGATAGATGGGGAACTACCAATGAAGAGGTTCTTCAAGAATCTATTGAGGCCATACAAAATGAGTCCCGTTCAATGCAGGATTTGGTTGAAAAACTTCTTTTCTTATCAAGACATGATAAAAAGACTCTTAAGCTAAAAAAAAGCCGATTTAATATAAGACCTATGGTGGAGGATATGGTTAAGGAGACAAGGCTTCTTTCTCCTAACCGCATAATAAGTAGTCCAGATCTTGAGGATGTTATTGTATATGGGGATCAACAGGCCCTAAAACAAGCTGTAAGAATTTTTATTGATAATGCAGTTAAGTACTCAAATGACGGTGATGAAATAACTATTCTTTGTAAAAATAAAAATGGTGATTGTGTTATTACAGTTGAGGATACAGGAATAGGTATGACTAGAAATGATGTTGAGCATATATTTGATAGATTTTACCGTTCAGATCATGTAAGAGGACAAAGTATAAGTGGTCATGGCCTTGGTTTATCCCTTGCCAAGCTTATAGTTCTTGCCCATGTGGGCAAAATAAAGGTTCGAACCCAATTTACTAAGGGAACAAGTTTTACAATAACCATACCAGATAGAAGATTTTAAATAAAAATTAATATAGATGAAAATTATAGGAGTAGATGAGTGTTTTAGCAAAAACCCAGCTACTCCTAAATAATTTAATCTTACTAATATAATTTAAAAAGTTGTATTAAATATTTTTAAATTGTGCCATATAAAGATCATAATATAATCCCTTCTTGGCTAGAAGTTCTTCAGAACTACCTTCTTCAAGGATTTTACCTTGGTCTATAACAAATATTCTATCAGCCTTGCTTATTGTAGATAAGCGATGGGCTATAACAAAGGAAGTTCGGCCTTTAAGCAGGGCCTCAATACCTTGTTGAACTAGAAGTTCTGTATGGGTATCTATACTTGATGTGGCTTCATCAAGTATTAGAATCTTAGGCATGGAAACCATTGTTCTTGCAAAAGCTAGTAACTGCCTTTGTCCTATGGAAAGTCCGCCTCCCCTTTCCTTTAGCTTTGTATCATAACCATTTTCAAGTTTCATAATAAAGTCATGGGCATTAACAGCTTTTGCAGCAGCTATAACTTCTTCATCACTGGCATCAAGATTACCGTAGCGAATATTTTCCTTTATGGTTCCAGAGAATAAGAAGTTATCTTGAGTCATAATTCCCATTTGCTTTCTTAAACTCTCAATGGATACATCTTTCACATTATAGTCATCAATATATACATTACCTTCTTGTACATCATAGAATCTGCTTATAAGATTTACAACAGTGGTCTTTCCTGCACCGGTAGGCCCAACCAAAGCAATAGTTTCACCAGGCTTTACTTTGAAACTTACATCATTTAGGACCGATGTATCTTTATCATAGGCAAAGGTTACATGGTCAAATCTTACCTCACCTTCTATATCAGGCATCTCTATAACATCACCTGCATCTGTTATCTCAGGTTTTGTATCAAGAATTTCAAAGATACGCTCAGCACCGGATATATTGGTAATAAGTTTGTTATAAAAGTTACTAAGATTCATGATTGGTCGCCAGAACATTCCTATAAACATACCAAAGGATATCAAAGTTCCTACGTTATCTACACCTACACCTAATATGTTAATTGCCACATAAAACATAGCGATGGATCCTAGTCCCCAGCTTATATCTATAACAGAGAAAAAGGCATCATTTATAAGTATTGCACGGATAAAAGAGCCTCTATGCTCATTTAAAAGTTCATCAAAGTCTTCCCCTGTTTCTTTTTCTGCAGCAAAACTTTGTATAACTTTCATGCCGGATAGATCCTCATGAATAAAGGCATTGAGGTTGGAGCTCTTTTTTCTAAAATCACGCCATCTTAAATGGGCCCGGGTTTCAATAAACCATATACCAAGGAAGAGAAGAGGAAGGCTTATTAAAGAGGCAAGTGCTAGCTTCCAGTTCTTAATCAACATTATAACAACTACAGCACATATGGTTACAAAGTCCGGGATAAGTGTTGTAACACTATCGGAGAGTACTTGTTTAAGGGAGTTAACGTCTCCAATAATTCTAGCAAGAATTTTACCGGTAGGTCTTGAGTCAAAGAAGCTAAAGCTTAGGCTTTGAATATGGGTGTATAATTCCTGCCTTATAGTTACTAGCACTTCATTTGACATCTTGGCCATAAGATACATTCTTACCTTTACCAATATTATGAATATAAGGTTTATTCCTATTGAAAAGGCAATTAATTTTAAAAGTCCATTTTTATCCCTATTGGCAATATGAACGTCAACTGCTCTTTCAATCAACAAGGGATTTAATATGGATATTGCTACTGTTACTAACATAATAAAGATAACAATAGCTATTGTAGCTCTATACTTAAGAAGATAACGAAACAAACGGATTATAGTATCCTTTTTGCTTACCAGACTCTGATTTTCGTCTTCTCTTGTAGCGTTTATTGACATATCTGCACCTCCCCACCATCAGTCGTAGTGTCAAGTCTGACACCCTTTTATTATTTTAAAACCTTTATATATCAAGGGTTACAAAGTTTTTTTAAAAAAATAACAATGACCCCCTTATTTGAAGTATAATTAGAGTCATCACAAACCAA
>JAAYNY010000128.1 GCA_012520635.1 Clostridiales bacterium
AGGTCTGAATAGTCTCAATAATATAATCTAATGTCTTCATAATTAATCTCCTTGCTAATTACACTTTAACTTTTACCTTGCCTTATATCTTATCTATAAAAATCTCTCCTTTTATATTACAATAAAAAAAATTTTATGTAAACATTCAATAAGTGCTATAAGAATTATTTCCCCTCATTAATGGAATAATAAGATTAAAACAGACAAAAAGAATGGAGGGATTTATTTAATGGGAGTATCACATAAGGGAGCTATATCTCTTGGACTTCTTTATATACCAGTTGGTTTGTACACAACCACAAGAAATAATGATGTTAGATTTAATCAGCTCTGTAAAGATACCAAAGAGCGTGTTAAATATAAGAAATACTGTCCCAGTTGTAATAAAGAAGTTAAAACAGACGCCATTATTAAGGGCTATGAGTATGAAAATGACAAATATGTAATCATGACTGAGGATGAGCTAGAAAGAATTAAGACAAAGAAAGATAAGACAATCCATATTATTCAATTTGTAGATCTGCCTGAAATTGATCAAATATACTATGAGAAAAATTATTATGCCATACCTGATACTGGAGCAGAGAAGGCCTTTGAACTCCTTCGTACTGTTATGCTTTCGGAAGGAAAGGTTGCTCTTGCAAAGACAGTCATGGGAACTAAGGAAAACCTTATAGTTCTCTATCCAAGGGAAGATGGTATTATTGCTAAGACTTTATTCTACCAAGATGAGATATTACCTATCCCCAAGCAAATTCCTAAAGTCCAGCTAAGCGATGGGGAGATTACCATGGCTAAAACTTTACTTGATTCCCTAACTAAACCTTTTGATGCTTCTGCATATAAGGATGAATATCAAGAACGGCTTCGTGATGCCATAATGCAAAAAATCAGAGGAGAAGATATCCTTACTGTAGATAATTCAGAGCCAAGTAATGTAATTGATCTTATGGAAGCCCTCCAAAGAACTATCGAAATGTCTGATGTTCAGAAGAAAACCGGTACAATGTAATGGATCTATTCACTGAAAAAAACATAAAACCCATGCTTATTTCTGAAATGACAGAGCCTTTTAATGACCCCGACTGGATATATGAGCTTAAGTTAGATGGAATAAGATGTATAGCATATCTTGATAATAACCATAAAAAGACCGTGCTACGAAACAAGCGAAATATAAATCTTCTGCCAAAAGTACCTGAACTTACTGAGATTTTTAAAAATGTTAATGAACGGTGTATTCTTGATGGAGAGCTAATTATCCTTAAAAATGGAGTCCCTGATTTTTTTGAGATTCAAAGGAGAGCCCTTACTTCTAATATATTTAAGATACAGCTGTCTTATGAGAAGCATCCTGCATCATTTGTAGCCTATGATATCCTTTATCTGAAGGATAAGGAGCTTTTAGACCTTCCTTTATTAGAAAGAAAATCTCTTCTTTCTAAGGCAGTTATAGAATCTCCAAGTATAGCAGTAAGTAGATACATTGCCGAAAAAGGTATAGAACTTTTTGAAGTGGCCAAGGCACAGGAACTAGAAGGTGTAATTGCAAAGAAAAAAGATAGCAAATACTATCTTGATAAACGTACCAAGGACTGGATTAAGTTCAAATTCCTAGCTGATAAAGACTTTGTTGTATGTGGTTATATTATGAAAGAGAGGGGTATAAGTAGCCTTATACTTGGTCAGTATCAAGGAGATAAATTAGTCTATCAAGGTCATGTAACCATGGGTGTAAGACATGGGGATCTTAAGAACTTTGAGACTATCCCCTCTTCTCCCTTTGACATAACCCCTCCCGGAAACGAAAATGCTATATGGCTAAAACCTAAACATGTTTGTGTAGTTAATTATATGCCCAATGATAAGGGAATCCTTCGCCAACCAGTATTAAAAGGTTTTAGAGATGACAAAGACCCTCTAGACTGTCAAGTCTAGAGGGCCTTATCATTTTTATCTAAAATATAAAACTCCTGATTCGAATATATGCTGATTCTGATTTCCTGTAATATTAATTGCCACAGATTCTCCAACTCTTTCTGAGTGAGCCATCTTACCAAGAACTCTACCATCAGGACTGGTAATACCCTCTATTCCATAATAGGAACCATTAGGATTATACTCCTCATCCATAGTAGGATTTCCATCAAGATCTACATACTGTGTTACCACTTGGCCATTATCAAATAACCTCTTGATCCAGTCATTATTAGCAACAAAGCGTCCCTCTCCATGAGAAACAGGCAATGTATAAACCCCTCCAAGCTCTGACTTCATTAACCATGGAGAAGCATTGCTTACCACCTTAGTATGAACATGCTTAGATACATGGCGTCCTAACTTGTTAGTTGTTAATGTTGGCGAATCTTCATCCTGTTGCCTAATCTCTCCGTAGGGTAGAAGTCCTAACTTCATTAATGCTTGAAAACCATTGCTTATACCTAGGACTAGTCCGTCCCTCTTATTAAGGAGATCATTAATTGCTTCAGCTAGTTTCTCATTTTTTAAGGCTGTAGCTGCATACTTTCCTGTGCCTAGAGCTTCGTCTCCTGATGAAAATCCGCTGGCAAGCATTAGGATCTGTGCCCCATCTATAGCCTTCTGGAATGCATCTATAGATTCACCAATATGTGAGGCTGAAAGATTTGAAAATACTATAGACTCTACATCTGCCCCTGCATCTTCAAAAGCCTTTATTGTATCATATTCGCTGTTTGTTCCTGGAAATAAAGGAATAAACACCTTGGGTTTTGCTAGTTTATTCTTGGCAACATACACCTTGCCGCTATCATAGATCTTAGTATCTAACTCTTTGATTTCATCATCTGTTTTACTAGGATATACTGTATCCAAAACTTCACTCCAAGATGATAGAGCCTGATCTATCTCAATAACTTCACTACCATATCTAAATATCTTGTCATCAGTAACCTGACCAATAATATCATAGTCATCTTCTTCAAATCCATAGTTAGATAACTTCTTAGCATCTTCCTGCTTCATCTCTACAAGAATGCTTCCATAATCAGGTAGTAGAAGATCATTTTCATTAAGCTCATGGTTCAAATTAACTCCTAGCTTATTACCAAATGCCATCTTACTCACTGCTTCAACCAGACCACCAAAACCTAATGCATAAGCTGAAACTGCTAATCTATCATTCATAAGTTTGTGAATATTATGGTATAGTCTTCTCACCTGATCATATACAGGCAGGTCATATAAATCCCTCTTTACCTTAAATCTTACAAGATTATTTCCTGGGCTCTTTAACTCTGTTGTTACTACATCCATGGTTGTGGCTGTGTTCACTGCAAAGGATACTAAGGTAGGTGGCACATCAATTTCATGGAAGGTTCCAGACATACTATCTTTTCCACCGATTGATGGTAACTCCAACTTAATCTGAGCATCATATGCACCAAGAAGTGCTGCCATAGGCTCTCCCCAACGCTTTTTATCATTGCCAAGTCTGCGGAAAAACTCCTGGAAAGTTAATCTAATCTTAGAATAATCTCCACCTGAGGATACTATCTTTGCAACAGAAGCTAGTACAGCATATGCTGCACCATGGAATGGTGACCAACTAGAAAGATATGGATCAAATCCATAACTCATCATGGATACAGTCTTAGTTTCACCATCTAGTACTGGTATCTTTGCTATCATTGTTTGGATAGGAGATTGTTGATACTTTCCACCATAAGGCATTGTAACTGATCCTGCACCAATAGAACTATCAAACATCTCTGCTAATCCCTTTTTGGAGCATATATTAAGATCAGCTAAGACCTTTAACCATTTATCTTTTAAACTAGTCTCTTTATCAAGAGCCAAAGCTCCCTTATCAAAATAATTATCTTCTTTAGATGGTATACTTACGTATGCAGCAGCCTCCTGATGAGCACCATTTGTATCAAGAAATGCTCTAGAAAGGTCTACAATCTTTTTACCTCTCCACTCTATCACAAGCCTTTTTTCCTCAGTAACTTCTGCTACTATAACTGCTTCTAGATTCTCTTCCTCTGCGAAAGTCAGCATCTGAGCTGCATCCTTAGCATCAACTACAATAGCCATTCTCTCCTGTGATTCAGATATAGCAAGCTCTGTTCCATCAAGTCCTTTGTACTTCACAGGTACTTTATCAAGATTAATATGGAGTCCATCAGCAAGTTCACCGATTGCCACTGATACACCACCAGCACCAAAATCATTACATTTCTTTATAAGTTTACTTACCTCAGGCTTTCTAAATAGCCTTTGTAGGTTACGTTCGGTAGGAGGATTACCTTTTTGTACTTCTGCTCCCAAGGATTCTATGGATTCAGTGGTTTGAACCTTGGATGAACCTGTTGCTCCTCCAAGACCGTCTCGGCCTGTTCTGCCTCCCATAAGAATAATAAGATCTCCTGGATCAGAATTACCACGAACTACATATCTTTTTGGTGCTGCTCCCATAACAGCTCCTAATTCCATTCTTTTTGCCACATAGCCAGGATGATATATTTCATCTACATAACCGGATGTTATTCCTATCTGGTTACCATAGGTACTGTAACCAAGTGCAGCTTCTTTACATATTTTTCTCTGGGGAAGCTTTCCTTCCATAGTGGACTCCAGGGGCTGTGTTGGATCTGAAGCACCTGTAATTCTCATAGCTTGATATACATAACCTCTTCCTGATAGAGGATCTCGAATTGCACCACCAAGGCAGGTAGCAGCACCGCCGTAAGGTTCGATCTCTGTGGGATGGTTATGGGTCTCATTTTTAAAGAATAATAGCCATTCTTCTGTCCTATCATCTATCTCAACAGGAACAATAATAGAACATGCATTTATTTCATCAGAAACTTCCATATCCTCTAGTTTGCCATCCGCTCTTAGCTTCTTCATGGCAATAGTAGCAATGTCCATTAAGGAAATGTACTTATCATCTCTTCCCTTATAAAGCTTTTCTCTATCAGCAATATAACTGTTAAAGGCAGCCTTAATAGGCTCACTATAATATCCTTCTTCAATCTGAATATCTTTTAATTCTGTTAAAAAAGTGGTATGTCTGCAATGATCAGACCAATAAGTATCAAGAACCCGAATCTCTGTCATAGAAGGGTCCCTCTTCTCTTCATTCTTATAATAATTCTGTATATGGACAAAATCAGCTATGGTCATTGCCAGGTTCAAAGAAGAAAACATTTTCTTTAGACCTTCCATGTCCATATCTTTAAAACCCGTAAGAATCAAAACATCCTTAGGCTCTTCAGATACATTTACTAATGTCTTGGGTTTTTTCTTATCTGTCTCTCTAGAGTCAACAGGATTTATATAATAATCCTTTATCTTTTTAAAATCTTCATCAGAGATATTTCCAGATAAAACATAAGTTGTTGCACAATGGATTATCGGTTCTTCATCTTCCTTAAGAAGTTTTATACATTCTTTTGCCGAATTTGCCCTTTGATCAAATTGACCTGGGAGATATTCTACCGAAAATATCTTGTCCTCTGCCTTGTGTTCAAATTTTTCTTCATGTAATATCTCTACCGGAACATCCATAAATACATTTGTTAGTGCCTCTTTATAAGTATCTTCACTAATCTGCTCCATGGTGTAACGGTTAAGCACTCTAACTGATTCAAGTCCCTTAATACCCAAAAACTTCTCTAATTCTAGCTTAAACTCCTTTGAAGCTGTGGCATAAGGTTCCTTTTTTTCAACATAGATTCTTCTAACTTTATCCATATATATCTCTCCTGTTCTAATTGAAGATTATTATGTTACATACATGTCTATTTACTTATATTTTACCCATCATTTTCTTGCATTATAGCATAGCTTGTCTTATAATCATAATTAATATATATAAAGGCTTTTATTAGCGAAACTAATATATGAGGAGGATTTTTGTGGATATAAATTATGAGCTATACAAGGTATTCTACAACGTGGCAAAAAGTTTAAGTTTTTCAGATGCTGCTGAGGCTTTATTCATATCTCAGTCAGCAGTTAGTCAATCTATTAAGAGCTTAGAAAAAAGGCTAAACCAGCAACTTTTCATTCGAAGCACCAAGAAGGTCTCTCTGACTAAGGAAGGAGAGTTATTATTAAAACATGTAGAACCTGCAATTAATCTAATAACTCGTGGTGAGAACCAATTATGTGCAGATCCAGAAAGTGGTATACAGTTGAGAATAGCAGCTAGTGATACAATATGCAGATATTATCTGGTTCCTTATCTGAATAACTTTCACTTACAACATCCAAATATCCACATCAAGGTCTCAAACGGTACATCTATTCAATGTGCTAAGATGTTAGAGCGTAATGAAGTGGATGTTATTGTTACAAATTCACCCAACTCTTCTTTAAATGATTTGATGGATATCATACCTGTAAAGGAATTTCATGATGTGTTTATTGGTAAAGAAGATACCTTTCCATTATTTGACCATACTGTTACCCTTAAGGAGTTACAACAGTATCCTATATTAATGTTGGAAAAACGGGCAACCACCAGTATGTATCTTCATAACTTGTTCTTAGAAAACTCCTTAGATCTGGTGCCTGCAATAGAGCTGGCTAGCAATGATCTTTTAATTGATTTGGCAAGGATTGGACTTGGAATTGCCTTTGTACCTGATTTTTGTATTAAAGAGCTTGGTGAACTGGCAATTATAAAGACTGAGCAAAAGATACCTCCTAGAAAGCTTGTAGTAGCTTATAACTTAGATATTCCTTTATCAGATGTCAGCAAATATTTTATTGATAGTTTGATAGACTCATAGACATAAATATAAAGATTTAATTAATATGTTTCTATATACATTAATTGGGTGGGGTTCAAGGAATTCCACCCAATGCTATTTTAAAGAATTTTCAAATAACTATAACAATTTTGGCAATGCAAAAACATTAAAATTTATTATATCAAAAAGTCATATTACGTAATCCATTATTTATTCCTATCCCAATCTGCTCCAATCCCTCTTTAATCAAGCTTCCTAAAATATAGCTTCCTAAAATAATGGATAAAGAAATTATTATTGTCACAGCAAATATGATTATTGTTTTTTTAATATTATTCATGGGTACCTACTTTGTGATTGTTGAATCCACACTATAACTTGTTATTATTTTAGAAGTTTTAAATCTGCTTTAATGTTGTCAATTACCTACTTTAATGTTATTTACTTTATAAGATTTTCTTGCATCAGTAATATTATAAATCCTTTTAATGGCAATGTAAAGAATTATTTGTTAATTAATTGACATAAATTAATCAAGTATCTTGGATCAAATGGAAAAACAGAAAATACCCAAGTCTTGGAACAAATAATTTTATTGGATTTATAAGCAAAATACATATAGACATTAAAACAGCTCTCAGTCTTGTCTTGGAGCTTGATAAGTCATAATCACACCCCAAAACTTGACAAAGAGCCATACAACACCTGATAAATCATTCCTTGGTAAGTTCATCCAACCGATCACTGATGGTCCTATTATAATTTATTACCCTTCTTTCATATTCTTCGTTCATATATTTTGACGTTATTAAAAAATCTGCACTTGCCCTATTATATGCAATAGGAATATCATATACAGCAGCTATTCTAAGTAAAGCTTTTACATCAGGGTCATGAGGTTGGGATTCTAGAGGATCCCAGAAGAATACTACAAAATCAATATTTCCTTCTACTATTCTAGAGCCAATCTGTTGATCTCCCCCTAAAGGGCCACTGTTATATGCCTTAACAGGAAGATCTGTCATTTCGGTAATTAATCTAGCCGTTGTACCTGTACCACTAAGAAAATGATTTCTCAGTATCTCCTTATTTTCGTCCACCCATTGAATCATTTCCTTCTTCTTGCCGTCATGGGCAATTAATGCTATGTGTTTTTGCTTTGTAATTGTAAAATTAATATATTCATCCTGTAACATAATCCATTCCTCTTTTCATTTATAGTAACATTATTGTAAATATGTCAAGTATATATAGGTTCATAATAATAGATTAAGAATATAATTGCAAGCCATATTAATGTTAAATCCAGCTTAGATAAGCAACTTGATTCTAATAAAAAACCCCCAAAGATACGACTTTGGAAGTTTTCTATTCAAATACATTATGCTTTAAATTTCCTAATTTCCTCTTCTATTTCTAATGCAACTTCATTTAAATGCTCCGAAGTGGCACCAACTGTTAAGCTATTTTGCATAAGCTCTTCTGCTCAAGAAGCTAGTATATCTGCTGTTGCGGATATTTCTTCATTTGATGCAGACTGTTCTTCTGTTATAGCTGCTACTGAAGTGGCTATATCATTAACATCTCCAATGTTTTTTGTTATTTTATCAACATCTTTACTTGCCTTATTTATCTTATCATAGATAATCTTGAAAGTTTCTTCAGTAAGTTTGATTACCCTTTCACCATCAGACACACTCTGAATAGTTTCTTCTGTTTTAGAAGTTGTGTTCTTTGCTACAACAGTCATGTTGTTTATAATTTCAGAAATTTCTTCAGCAGATTGTTTGGACTTTTCTGCCAGCTTCCTTATTTCACTTGCAACTACACCAAAACCACTTCCAGCCTCTCCTGCCCTGGCAGCTTCAATGGTTGCATTTAGGCTTAATAAATTGGTTTGATTTGCTATTCCATCTATTATTTTAATTATATCTACAATCTTATTGGCTTGAGAGTCGACTTCAGCAACTGCATCTCTTAATGAAATAACTGAATTTTCCACATCAGATATAGATACATTTAAGGCCTCCATATCTTTTATACCTTTTTTAGAAACATCAACTGTTTCTCCCATGTTTGTATTAATAAGCTCTCCAAGTTTATAAGTATCTGATACTATGTCCGCTAAAGAAGTTACATTCTGGGCAATTTCAGTAGACGCCCTTGCCATTTCTTCTACTGTAGCGTTTAATTCTTCCATGGAAGCTGCTTGATTCTCAGATGTCTCCATTAAGTCTTGTGATTGTAACTTACTGTTACTGGATGCTTTCAACAAATTATTAGATATACCACTTAACTTTTGGATTATCGTCCTCATTTTTTCTATAAAATCATTTAGGCTAATGGCAACTTGTGATATCTCGTTGTTGCCTTTTATATCAAAATCATTTGTAAAATCCCCTTGTGACATTATCTCTATGCCCTTTGTTAATACTTGTAGAGGCATAAGTAACTTACTTATAATAAATACAATAAATCCTTGCATTAGGAGCATACCTATAATAGCTATTATAATTATGGACACAAGCAATGCTCTAATTTCATCACTAATAATATCTAAGTTTGCATATGACACAAGCAACCAATCTGTATCTTTTATAGTACTTACATTTACATAATATTTATCTCCGTCTGCTTTAATTACATCACTAGCTCTATAACCAGACTTGTCCTTATTTTCTGCTATAGTTGCAGATGATAGCCCATCTTCCCCATTAGTTAGGAAGCTTTTATTTTCGTTAACAAACTTTGCCATCTCAGAGTAAAGCAAAGACCCATAATTTTCACTCATGATTTTAGATATTTTTGAATAATCCTTATATGCCATTATTTCATTATTCTTACCATTTAACAGCATAACAGATATTCTTTCATTAGACATTTCTGTAACTTGCTTAGATATGCCTGATAAATAAACATCTATTGCTGCAACCCTATCAACTCCATCCTTGGGCTTAAGCTTAATTGATGCAGTAACTACATATCCACCTGTTTGTTTGTCAACATAAACATCTCCAAACTGGGCATCTTCATTATTCATTCCTTCTATGTACCAATCTCTTTCAGTGATTATATAATCACTATCAGGAATCCACCCGGAAGGATCTATCATGTTTTCATTACTATCCCCAATATATACTCCATACGGATAATAATCATTTAGGTTCATTGTAGTTGCTAAATATTCTAATTCTGCTTCTTTTGATAAGTTAACATTGTTTAATACTCTTTTACTTGTTCTTAAGATCTCTAAAACACGGTTTGATGTTTCTTCAATCTTATGTAGATTATTACTGTTTTCTAGTTCAATTATGTCTTCCGCTTCGCTTATAAGTTTATTTTCTACCCTATTTGATACAATCGCTATAATTGCAAAAGTATACATCAATAAACTTATTGTTAACCATATTAAGATTCGATCTTTAATACTATGTCCAAATTTGAAATCTCTTTTTTTAAATTCTGTAATTTTCATGAAATCCATCTCTCAATTCTTTCTTTTAAATGTAAAGTTATCAGTTAAGGTTGCATTAAGTATAATTTGCAGCCAAAGTAGTATATATAAATATATTATCATATTTCAATAAAATCCACAACAACTTTTTTATAAAAAAGAATTGAATTTTTTAGTATGCTTTTTACTTACAATAAGTTTAAAAAATAAGACAGCGGAAACGTCCCCCTGTCTTTTCCGCTGTCTTTATCTTTTATTTTATTTAGTAAGGCTCTCTAATCTCTCTACAACCTGTTCCATCATGTCTGTGTACTTTAAAAGCTTAGACTTTTCCTCTGCAATCTTGCTCTCTGGTGCCTTGGATACGAAATTAGGATTAGCAAGCATTCCATTTACACGCTTAAGCTCACCCTCAAGACGTTTCTTTTCTTTTGTTAGTCTCTCAATTTCTTTGTCTATATCTACTAAATCTGCAAAAGGAATGTAGATTTGAGCTCCTGGAATAACAGTGGATACAGCATCTTCACTAATTCCTGATTTATCTGTCTGAATTATAACTTCATTGGCAAAGCCTAAAGTAGCAAAGAAAACCTTGCTTTCTGTGAATATTTCTCTTATCCTCTCATTATCAGAAACTACAAATACAGTGGATTTCCTACTGGGAGGAACATTCATTTCAGATCTTACATTACGAATAGCTTTAACTGCTGCCTTTATTAATTCTATACTTTCTGTATCCTTTGTAAATTCCTGGTCAGGGTTAAATCTTGGCCATGAAGATATCATAATAGAATCTTCTTCCTTAAGACCTGTCATTTCCTGTAGAGTACAGAATATCTCCTCAGTTACAAATGGCATATAAGGATGAAGTAGTTTTAGGGATATTTTTAGCACATGATTTAAGGTCCAAAGTGCTGCTAGCTTAGTATGATCCTCATCATTATATAGTCTAGGTTTAACCATCTCTATATACCAGTCGCAAAACTCTTCCCAGATAAAATCATATATTTTTTGAGCAGCAATTCCAAGTTCAAAGGTCTCTAGGTTATCTGTAACTTCCTTTACTAATGAGTTGGCTTTAGATAAAATCCATCTATCAGCTTGAGTTAGAAGCTCCTTATCAATGGTTTTTTCTAAATTAGCCTTCTCTAGATTCATCATTATAAAACGTGATGCATTCCAAACCTTATTGGCAAAGTTTCTATTTGCCTCAACCCTCTCCCAGTAAAAACGCATATCATTTCCAGGAGAATTTCCTGTAATAAGGGTAAAGCGCAAGGCATCTGCACCGTATTTATCAATCACTTCCAGAGGATCAATACCATTTCCAAGGGATTTACTCATTTTCCTGCCTTCAGAATCCCTAACTAAACCATGAAATAGTACTTTACTAAATGGTTTCTCATCCATATGAGCATAACCTGAGAATATCATTCTTATAACCCAGAAGAAGATAATATCATATCCTGTTACTAGAACATCTGTAGGATAAAAATAATCTAAATCCTCGGTCTTATCAGGCCAGCCAAGGGTAGAGAATGGCCATAATGCTGATGAGAACCATGTATCAAGAGTATCCTCATCCTGTCTTAGATTGGTATTACCACATACATAACATCTTGATGGTTCTTCTTCTGCTACTATAACTTCTTTACACGTATAACAGTAATATGCAGGTATTCTATGTCCCCACCAAAGCTGTCTTGATATACACCAATCTCTTATATTATCAGTCCAGTTAAAGTATATCTTCTCAAAGCGTTCAGGAACAATCTCAATCTCACCAGTTTTTATAGCTTCTACTGCTGGCTTAATCAGCTCATCCATTTTTACAAACCATTGAGGTTTGATTAGTGGCTCTATAGTTACATGACAACGATCATGGGTTCCAACATTATGGACATGCTCCTCAATCTTTACTAAAAGTCCTAATTCTTCTAGTTCTTTTATAATAGCTTTTCTTGCCTCATAACGATCCATTCCTGAGTATTTGCCCCCATTGTCATTAATAGTGGCATCATCATTCATAACATTTATTTCTTCAAGCTTATGACGTTTTCCAACCTCAAAGTCATTAGGATCATGGGCAGGTGTAATCTTAACAACTCCCGTACCAAATTCCTTATCTACATACTCATCGGCAACTACAGGAATTTCTCTATTAAGAATAGGAAGAATTACATTTTTACCTATCAGATGCTGATATCTTTCATCATCTGGGTGAACTGCAACAGCAGTATCTCCAAGCATGGTCTCCGGTCTTGTTGTAGCAATCTCTACATATCCATCTCCACCGGCAATAGGGTACTTAATGTGCCAGAAATGACCTGTCTGTTCCTCATGTTCAACCTCCGCATCGGATATAGAAGTCTCACATACTGGGCACCAATTAATAATCTTTGAACCCTTATATATATATCCTTCCTCAAATAACTTTACAAACACCTTATTAACAGCTCGGTTACAGCCGTCATCCATGGTGAATCTTTCTCTTTCCCAATCACAAGAAGAACCTAATTTCTTAAGCTGAGATATGATTCTTCCACCATATTCTTCCTTCCACTTCCAGGCTCTTTCAAGAAATCCATCTCTACCTAGATCTTCTTTTTCAATACCTTCTTTTCTCATATCCTCAATAATCTTTACTTCTGTTGCAATACTGGCATGATCAGTACCAGGTTGCCACAAGGCATTATATCCTTGCATTCTCTTAAACCTAATGAGGATATCCTGCATGGTATTATCTAGGGCATGCCCCATGTGTAGCTGACCAGTAATATTAGGAGGGGGAATCACAATAGTAAATGGTTTCTTACTCCTATCCACCTCTGCATGAAAGTAATTATTGTCTAGCCACTTCTGATATTGCTTATCTTCAATATCCTTGGGGTTATAAGTTTTAGCAAGTTCTTTCTCCATAGTATTCTCTCCTATCAAGACAGGGGGACGTTTCCTTTGTCTCCTTTTTTCAAGACAAGGGGACGTTTCTTCTGTCTTCTTTTTATTTTAAAATCGATTGTAACTTTACAACAAAAAAAGCTCTTCACCCAAAGGACGAAGAACCGTGTTACCACCTTTATTTATAACCGTCATATCCATCAATCACATAATACATAAGTAATTCAATATGAACGTCTACCTCTTACGTCTATAACGGGACTTCCCGGTACTTCCTACCCATCTTAGCTTAATAAGCCCAAGACTTCAAAAATACTGCTCCAAAGCTACCTTCAGTAAAACCGCTTATTGATCATCTCTCAGCCGGTGAATGATCCTCTCTGTTAAGTGTTATCTACCTACTCCTCTTTATCAAAGCATTTATCAATTTAACAATTACTAATATATTATGCAAAATCACCAAATATGTCAAGGGGGATTTATAAGAAAATTAATTACATCTGTTTCCTGACTATCTTATATTCATCCCCATATGAAAAATGTGGGCAATTGCCAAATGATCCTTTAAGAAATCTATACATTTCATCTTCATCTAGGTTAACCAAGCAAACATAGTAACCATATTCTTCGTCATACTGATAATTCGAACAATATTCACAGTTTGATTTCCCCATTATACACCTCTTTTCTATGTACCGAGATTTATAAGCTTGAACCATTCTATAATATAATACATCTACTTATTTCCCAATTCTTAAATATTTTTTCTTAACAAAGCTCCAATATTCCTTAAATAATTTCTTCTCATCCATACTCTTTATTCTCTTATAGTTTTTTATAGTATATATAATTAATAATATCTCAAATACACTTACATATACATCCTTTAAATCAAATATAAAGAATCCCACTAGATATATATAATCTAAACTTCCTCCCCAAAAGATTTTATCTATTAGAGAACATATTGATGCTGAGATAATAATTATAAAAGTTAGATTTAAAGGGTTACTTAATTGTTTATTAGTTTTTACAAAATCATATACCAAAATAAGACCTATTGATACTATTGCACTGAATATAATATGTGGCAATAATCCTATACCAAGTTGAAATAATGAATTAATCCATGAATAGTCCCTATTAAACATAGGGTAAAACTCCACATATCCCTCTATAATACCAAACTTACTATCCATGCTATTGTTATATATATATAGTTTTATTATTTGATCAGTTATAACTAGCAGGCTTACATATAGATAATCTCTTCTTTTATTTGCAACAACCGACACATTAATCTCCCCTTATCAACTTAGTTGGCAAGTATACTATCTATCTGGTATTGCTTTAATATACGAAGAGCATCATCTTTACTATCAGGGTAAGCCCTAATAAGAGAGGTAATCTCCTGGCTAGCTTCCTCCTTCTGCTTCTGATTGACCTCCATTCGCTCTCTTAACTTCTGCCTGCGGACATTTAGCCTATGCCTGACCTCTACCATCTCCTTATTGTCTATAAGAGCTATAGGTTGGTATATCCAGACCTCTGCATCTGCTATATGATATTTCTTTAGCTCCTTTATCAAGATGTCATTATAAAACTCCAAGAGCTGGGTATTGTTTTGATATTTTTTATTTTCATCTTTTAACTTGATGTATTCTTCCCATCTTTCTTTTAGCTCATTATAATCATCTACCAAGTATTTGCTATAAACATAATCCAGGTAGCTTCTATTGTTAACAGACTTTATGGCTACCTTATTTGATAGCATAATTACTTTATTTAGTTTTAATTTGACAACATTTATATCATAAGTATTCTTCCTTGCTTCCATGAATATATACAAAGCAGATGCCATACCCATAAGAACTGTTAGGAGGAAGGGAAGAGTCAAGTTAGATCCTGTACTATTTGATAATATGGCAAATACAACAAATAATAAAATAACCACAATAAATGTAGCTGTTCCAATTCCTCTTAGAAAAGATTGCTTATTAATAATCTCATCTTCTTCATCTAATATACTTTGTTTTTCGTATTCTAGATGACTTATATCTTCCTCAATTGTCTTTTGATAGTTTTCTGCATTTTTTATAGAGACTAATTCTTTTGGTATGCCCATCTCATCTTGTTCAAATAAACGGTACTGAATATCAGAAATTTTATATTCTGCACGCTGATACTTATTTCTCTCTTTGTTTAGATTATAGATATTCCTTGCTGCTTCCTCAAGTTCCTCTCTTTGTGGTTTTGGAATCATATCAATTTTTTGAATATCATTAAGATAAGATGTAACAGCTTGATACTCTACTTTAGCTTCTTCAATCTGGCGATAACTTTCTGTTATAATCTCACAGTTTTCCTTAATAAATCCTTTGCGATCTATATTAGTATTTATTCTTATCATTTGACCTGTATCTGTTTCTTTATCATTACTGTTTGATTTTTTAAATATATTAGCTAGCCATCCCATTTCTATAGTCTCCTGTCTCTTGAGATAAAATCAATAAACAATTTAATAGCTTACATCTTTCTAATTTCATCTATCCATACTTCTATTGTTTCCATACATTTTTTCTGAAAGTCTTCTAGTTTTCCAGTGTTCCTTAATCTGTGAAGCTTATTAATCTCATCTATCTTCTTACTCATACTAGCTTCACTAGCTACCTGCTCCATCTTAAGTGCAATTTCATTACTTTCATCCTCATCAATATTATACTCAATAAGTTTTTCTTCATATGCCTTCCTGTCATTAGTCAGCCAAAGAGAATAAAAATACTGTCTCAAACTTTCTTTCCTATGGTTTCTTTC
>JAAYNY010000129.1 GCA_012520635.1 Clostridiales bacterium
AAGAAGAGGGTGTCTATAATATACTTCTCTTAGGTGAAGAAGCCATTGGTTCCGGAAGCTCAAGAGGAAGAACAGACTTAATAATCATAGCTACCCTTAATAAGAATCAAAAATCTATTAAACTTACATCGCTTATGAGAGATACTTTGGTTCAGATACCAGGTTATAAAGATAATAAATTAAATACAGCTTACGAAAAAGGTGATGTGAATTTATTGTATGAAACCATTGCCCTGAACTTTAATATACGCCTAGATGGGTGTGTAATGGTTAACTTTGAGAAGTTTGAGAAGATTATAGATTACATGGGCGGAATAGAGCTTACTCTTACCTCTGCAGAAGCTAAGTATCTGAATAGAACCAACTATATCTCAAATCCTAAGTATAGAAATGTAGTAGCTGGAACTCAGCTAATGAATGGTAATCAGGTACTAGGCTACTCAAGAATTCGTAAGAGAGCAGCTATCACCGGTAATAATAATGACTATGGAAGAACTGATAGACACAGGTTAATCTTAGATGCTATCTTTGAAAAATATAAGTCAAAGAGTGAGGTTGAGCTGGCGACTATGATGTTTAAGATGTTACCTATGGTAAAAACAGATATTGAAAGTTCAACCTTTGAAAAATTATTAAGTACCTTTATTGAGATGAGGACTATGAAGATTGATCAGTTACGAATTCCAGCTGATGGCACCTTTACGGACAATGTTAAGGTAAGGGGAATGGATGTACTTATTCCTGATCTGGATAAAAATGTAGAGATATTACATGATTTTATATTTAGTAATTAGTCCATAAAGCTATGAATTAAAGGCCTTATAAAGTGCATGGCATAACCTGGAGAATAGGTTTTGCCATGCACTTATCATATCCATGCTTATCAAGTTCCAGACATTCATAATTTTTAGTTAATATCATATATTAATAATTAAGTAATAAATAAAAAGCAATATCATTAAAGATGGTATATTGACAAATTTACGAAGTTATGAAAGAATGGTATAATTGTTATGAAAAGAAATCCACTAAAATGGTTCTTGATTTTTTTTGCAATGCTTATATCCATATGTGCATTTATATCAGGAAAATGTTTGACCTTCCTAGGAAGAGAACAAGCTATAAGAGATGCACTATCACAAGAAATTGATTATGATCAGTTTAGAAATATTCGAATAGATAAAAAGCATATTGACCAAATTATTAAATATAGAAATAGACTAGTTAATAAAAACCCGGATTATGCTGGGTGTATCTATATAGATGATATAGGTTATCTGACCTTTACTATGATGGTAAGAGATTATGATTTAAGAGGTAAAGAAGTTCCTAACGAAAAATTCTTTATGAGTGGAATTGGGCGATTGTCATCTACTAATACTTTCAGGGAGCTATATGGGTATTATCAGGCTATATTTTCTGATATTAGATATTTCCCTGTACCATATATGAGAAAAGGAGCTGCTAATATTTCCTATGCAGATACCTGGTATGCTCCTAGAAGTTATGGAGGAGATCGAAAGCACGAAGGGACAGATTTAATGGCTAGCAATAATCTCCCAGGCTATTTTCCCATTATAAGTATCACTGATGGTGTGGTAGAGAATATGGGCTGGCTGGAGCAAGGTGGTTATAGAGTTGGAATTCGTTCTGAATCCGGTGGTTATTTTTATTATGCCCACCTTGACACATATGCACCAGGGCTTAAAGAAGGAGACACTGTTATTGCAGGGCAACTTTTAGGCTTTATGGGAGATTCTGGTTATGGTAAGGAAGGTACTAAAGGACAGTTTGATGTTCACCTTCATCTTGGAATCTATGTTCAGACAGATAGAGGTGAAATGAGTGTAAATCCCTATTGTATTTTAGGACTTCTTGAACACAGCCGAACAGAGCTTATACACAACTAGATTATAAAGGATGTTAAATTTATGGAAGCTTATTTGGATAATTCAGCTACTACTAAAATTACGGACAAAGTCAGAAATATAATGGAAAAGGCATTATGGGAGGATTATGGCAATCCCTCCTCCATGCACATGATGGGAGTAATTGCTGAAAGATATATGAAGGATGCAGCAAGTAATATTGCTGATTGCCTCAAGATCTTGCCAAAGGAGATAATATTTACTTCAGGGGGCACAGAATCAAACAATCTTGCACTGATTGGATATGCTCTGGCTAATCACAGAAGAGGCAAGCATATAATAACTAGTAGTATAGAGCACCCTTCAGTTCATGAGCCACTATTATTCTTATCAGAGAATGGATTTGATCTTGAATTTGCTCCGGTTGATTCTACTGGTAGGGTAATAAAGGACAAGCTTTATGAAGCTATAAATGATGATACCCTTATGGTATCTCTTATGTACGTTAATAATGAAATAGGTGCCGTTCAGGATATAGAAGAAATCGCTAAGGAGATAAAATCTATAAAGAAAGATATTGTATTACATGTAGATGGAGTTCAGGCCTTTGGAAAGTATAGAATATATCCAAAGCGACTGGGGATTGACCTTCTATCTATAAGTGGGCATAAAATTCATGGACCAAAAGGCATTGGAGCTCTATATGTAGGGGATCATATTAGGCTAAAACCTATAACTTTTGGAGGTGGCCATCAAAAGGGTCTAAGATCTGGAACTGAGAATGTACCAGCCATAGCTGGCCTAGGACAAGCTGTATTGGAGCTATATGAAGACTTTGATGATAAAATTCAAAAAATGTATGAACTTAAACAATATTTTATTAGAGAAATAAGTAAGTTAGAAGGTGTAACCATAAATGGCCTTCCAGTGGAAACTACTAAAGAATTTGAGATGGAATATATAAAAATGACAGCTCCTCATATTATATCAGTTAGCCTAGAGGGGATTAGGAGTGAAGTGCTTCTTCACGCCTTAGAGGAGCGGGGAATATATATATCAGCAGGTTCCGCATGTAGTTCTAATAATCCTGCACCCAGTGCTACCCTTTCGGCAATTGGAATGCCAAAGGAGTTAATGGATTCTACTATAAGAATTTCTCTATCTGATATAAATACCAAGGAAGAAATCGATTATGCCTTGGAGCAAATAGGGGATATTGTTCCTTACTTAAGAAAATTTATCAGAAAATAAACCAGAAAGGTTAAGGTGAAAAATGTATAAGGCATTTTTAATAAAATACGCAGAAATTGGATTAAAGGGAAACAACAGATATCTATTTGAGAATGCACTTAGAGATAGAATTTCTGAGGTGATTAAACCATTAGGTGAATATATAGTATCTAAAGAACAAGGTAGAATTTTCGTAGAGTGTCCGGATAGTTACGATTATGAAGAAACTGTGGAAGCTATACAGAGAGTATTTGGTATATCTTCTTTTAGTCCTGTTGTGGTAATAGATAGTACTGAGTGGGAAGACTTAGAAAAAGGAGTAGGGGATTATGTTGAGGCTATGTATCCCCAAAGGAATTTCACATTTAAGGTTATGGCAAAACGTGCCCATAAAAATTATCCAATGCAATCTCCTGAAATTTGTTCAAAAATGGGCGCATATTTACTTAAGAGATTTCCTGAACTTAAGGTTGATGTACATGACCCAGAAGTAAGGCTAACTGTTGAAGTTCGTAACAAATCTTATGTCTATTCTCATGCTATCCCAGGTCCTGGAGGTATGCCTGTAGGTACTAACGGTAGGGCTATGCTCCTACTATCAGGTGGTATAGATAGTCCTGTTGCTGGTTATATGATATCAAAAAGAGGGGTATCTATGTCAGCTGTGTATTTTCATGCGCCACCTTATACCAGTGAAAGAGCTAAGCAAAAAGTAGTGGATTTGGCTAAACAGATATCCAAATATACAGGAAAAATGAAACTATTTGTAGTGAATTTTACTGATATACAACTATATATATACGAGAAATGTCCTCATCAAGAACTTACAATTATTATGCGTAGGTATATGATGCGAATAGCTGAGCACTTTGCAGAGAAGGAAAAGTGTTTAGGACTTGTTACAGGAGAAAGTATAGGACAGGTTGCCAGTCAAACCATGCAAAGCTTGGCATCCACCGATGATGTATGTAATATGCCTGTGTATAGACCTTTAGTAGCTTTTGATAAGCAGGATATAGTAGATATTGCGCTGAAGATAGATACCTATGAAACTTCAATCCAACCCTATGAGGATTGTTGTACAATATTTGTAGCTAAGCATCCTGTAATAAAGCCTAATATTAAAACAATCCGTAATTCCGATAGAAAACTTGAGGAAAAGATAGATCAGATGATAGAGGAAGCCCTAAATGGGGTAGAGGTAATCAATATAGAGTAACTAAAAAGGAGCTACCTTCTAGGCAGCTCCAATTAGTACAAAAACTTGATTATTCAACGATATAAGGTTTTAAAGCGGTAAGGATCTGTTCTGTATTGTCCTCTCCGTGGATGTTTAAATCGATAGTTTTGGATAAATCAAGGCTGAAAATACCCATGATGGATTTCGCATCTATAACATATCTGCCTGAAACCAAATCAAAATCAGTATCAAATTTAGTAACGTCATTAACGAAAGCTTTTACCTTATCAATTGAATTTAAAGATATCTTTACTGTCTTCATAGTAACATTCTCCTCCTTTATCGTTATATGTATATACTATAATTTAACAATTTAAAAGTCAATATACAAAGTACATAAAAATAGCAGGAAAAGTTGTATAGTCAGCGAAATATTATACCAAATTGAGAAAATTAAGGTAAATGATTATAAGAGAGGAAATTAAGCATGAATAAAACAGCAGCATTTTTGAGTCTTGGATGTAAGGTGAATTCTTATGAGACAGAAGCAATACGAGGAATGTTTGAAGCTTCCGGCTATAAAATAGTAGATTTTAAAGAGCTTGCTGATGTGTATGTGGTAAACACCTGTACAGTAACAAATATTGCAGATAGAAAGTCCCGTCAGATGCTCCACCAAGCAAGAAAGAGAAATCCTGATGCTGTAATAGCAGCAGTAGGATGTTATGTCCAAGCAGCGGAGGAAGATTTACTGAAGGATAGTAGTGTGGACTTAGTGGTGGGCAATAATAAAAAATCAGAACTTTTAGGCCTTGTGGAGAACTACCGACTAGAAAGAGATAATCATAATGATGTTAACGACAGTGTAGTGGTAGATATAGGGTCAGAAAGAGTATACGAAGAGCTAGAAGTAATGTCCACCATGGATAAAACAAGAGCCTTTATTAAAATCCAGGATGGATGTAATCGTTTTTGCTCCTATTGCATCATTCCATATGTTAGAGGAAGAGTTAGGTCTAGGGATGAAGGGGATATATTAAAGGAAATTACAAAGCTAACCCAAATAGGTTATAAGGAGTTCGTTCTAACAGGTATCCATCTTTCTTCATATGGCATTGATAAGCTTGATGATGTAGATGGTTTATATAAACTTATGCCTTTAGCATCTTTACTTAAGTCTATAAGTAAGATACCGGGAGTAAGTAGGATAAGACTTGGATCCTTAGAGCCCCGGATAATAACAGAAGAATTTGTAAAAGAACTGGCTGGGATAGAGCAGTTTTGCCCCCATTTTCATTTATCACTGCAAAGTGGAAGTAATACGGTTTTAAAAAGAATGAATCGTAAATATAGTGCTGAGGAATATTATGAAAAGGTGGAGCTACTTAGGAGATATTTCAAGAATCCTGCATTTACAACTGATGTAATAGTAGGTTTTCCTGGAGAAAGTAATGAGGAATTTGAAGAAACCTTTGATTTCGTTAAGAGAATAGGTTTTTCGGATATTCATGTCTTTAAATATTCCAGAAGGGAAGGAACTAAGGCGGCTAATATGCCTAATCAAATCCCTAAGGATATTATGCAGGAAAGAAGTAATAAATTAATTGGATTGGCTGAAAGAATGGCCAAGGATTACCAAGAGTTGTTTATGGGAAGAATAGAGAAGATATTAGTTGAAGAGGAACTAATTATTGATGGAGTAAGATATCAGGTTGGACATAATGAAAGATATCTAAAACTAGCTATTCTTACAGATGATAACTATGTGAATCAAATTCTTGAAGTATCGGTAGAAAATCATTTGACCAAGGATATTCTTGTATGTAAAAAAATAATCTAATTGAATTTTTTACATATATATATTAATATATATGGTAATAACGAATTTTAAATCGACAACCCTTAGAGGGAAGGATGTGATTCAATGCGAAAGGTTAATAATACTCAGTATTTTAAAGTATTAAAAGATACAGATGCAGTTGTGCAAGATGTTATCCAGAAGGTTTATACTGCCTTAACTGAAAAGGGATATAATCCTGTGAATCAGATTGTCGGATATGTAATGAGTGGAGACCCTACTTACATAACAAGCCACAAGGGGGCTAGAAGCCTGATAATGAAAGTGGAGAGAGACGAAATAATCGAAGAGTTATTGCGATACTATATTGATAATGAGTTTAATGGTAAAATGTAAGGTAAGGGAGAAAGTTAATGAGAATCATGGGACTAGACTATGGTTCTGTAACAGTTGGGGTAGCCATAAGCGATCCCCTTCTGTTAACAGCACAAGGGATTGAAGTCATTCGAAGAAAACAAGAAAATAAACTTAGAAGAACTTTAGCTAGAATAGATGAGCTTATTAAGGAATATGAAATATCTAAGATAGTTGTGGGATATCCTAAACATATGAATAATACAATTGGTGAAAGAGCAAAAAAATCTGAGGAATTTGCTGATATTCTTCGTAAGAGGACAAGTCTTGATGTGATACTTTGGGATGAGAGGTTAACAACCGTTGCAGCAAATCAGGTTCTTACAGAAGGTGGGTTAGAATATAAGGAGAAGGATTTGGTAATAGATAAGATTGCCGCTGGACTTATTCTACAGGGATATTTAGATAAGCTTTATAACGAACGAATATAAGAAAGATATATTTTAAAATAAATTATGTATAAATAGGATTAGGAGAAAGGTTTGAAATTATATGGATAATAGCCCTAGTGAGATAATTTTTGCAACCGAAGAAGGAGAAGAGGTCATCTTTCAAGTGATAGAAACTACCAGGCTTGGAGGAGTGGATTACCTTCTGGTTAGTACAAGAGATGGGGATGAGGAAGAAGCACTTATTCTAAAAGATGTTTCTAACAGTACAGATACAGAAGCCATTTATAACATTGTAGAAGATGACATGGAGTTAGCTATGGCATCAGATATATTTAATGAACTTTTAGATGATATAGATCTCATTTGACCATATGTGTTATAATAAGTATAAGAGCTTTTTAAAGCAAGATTAGAGAACTTAATGAACCATATCAGAAGATGATTTATAATAAAGAACTTTATTAAATGCATTGATATAAATTAGATGAAAATTGGTGAATATATGCCTAACAATCATAAGCAATTTAAAGAATTATTAAGGACGAACGGACTTAAAGTAACAAATCAGAGGATAGCGATTTTAGAGGTTCTAAACGATAGACCGGGGGAACACCTTACAGCAGAAGAGATATATGATTATGTTAGATTGGAGTACCCGGATATTGGTTTGGCAACCGTCTATCGGACTATTCAACTATTATCGGAACTTAACCTCATTGATAAACTAAATCTGGATGATGGATACGTTAGATATGAAATTGGCGGGAAAAGCCGGGAAAATAACTGTCACCATCATCATCATTTAATATGCCTTGATTGCGGGAATATATATGCTTTTCAGGATGATTTACTAGAAGAATTAGAAGAACGAATAGGTGAAACCCTTGGTTTTCAGGTGGTTGACCATGAAGTAAAGCTTTATGGCCATTGCAAAGAATGTATAGAGAAGGAAGGCATAGATAAGATATCTAATTAACATATCATGCACTTAGTTAATGGAATAATACTTACATAAAACCATTGGAGGTGCAAATTTGAAAGAAAACGAAACAAAAGTAACAGTAAACACGGCAAATAGAAGAACTAGAACTATTAAAAGAGGGAATATTAATTCTACTAATAGGACTAACAGTAAGGAGAAAGTAACCATAGTAAATAAGAACAATAAACAAGAAACTATCCTATCAGCAAAGACAGCTAATAGGAATACAGTAAGTGAGAAGGCAACAAATAGTAAGGCGACAGTTAATAATACGACAAAGACTAATACAGTAAATAGCAAAGGTACTAATGTTAAGACTGCAAATAGCAAAAACACAAATAACAAGACTGCGAACAAGTCTGCCAATAATAAGGCTGTAAATAGCAGAAGTGGTAATGGTAACAATGAGCAAAATACCACATCAAGTAAAAATAGAAATAAGAGTTTAGGTCTTTTAAGAAGCAATAGTGAGAACCAATTTAAGAAGGATTTTGGGGATTTAAATGGACTTAAGATAATTCCACTTGGTGGGCTTGAAAAGATTGGTATGAACATAACTGCAATAGAGTATGAAGATTCAATTATTGTAGTTGATTGCGGAATGTCCTTTCCAGAGGATGAAATGCTTGGTATAGATTTTATTATACCGGATGTAACTTATCTAAAGGATAATATTGATAAGGTAAAGGGATTTGTTATAACCCATGGT
>JAAYNY010000130.1 GCA_012520635.1 Clostridiales bacterium
AAAAAAATCTGTTTATCAAGGGGAACGTCTTATTTATACAATTGACAGGGCATCGAATTAATACGTTAAAGTGGCATATTAACCAAGCCTTGATATTAACGGGAGGAATTATTATGAAGAAAAGAAGATTAGCATTAGTACTTACATTATGTCTTGCCATGCTTAGCTTAGCAGCTTGTGGCAAAAAAAATGATGATGAGAAATTTTACATTGGCGGAATTGGGCCATTAACAGGACAAAATGCAGTATACGGTCAGCATGTTAAGATAGCTGCTGAGATAGCTGTTAAGGAAATCAATGAAGCAGGGGGAATTAATGGTGCATTGATTGAGTTTAGGTCTGAGGATGACGAAAGTGATCCTGAGAAATCAGTTAATGCTTATAACTCATTGAAAGACTGGGGCATGCAGATACTTATGGGAGCTGTAACTTCTTCTCCTAGTGTAGCTGTTTCTGAAGAAACATATGCTGATAATATGTTCATGCTTACTCCTTCAGCCTCTGCAGTAGAAGTTGTTAAGTATGATAACGCATTCCAAGTGTGCTTTACAGATCCTAACCAAGGTATGGCGTCAGCTAAGTATATAGCAGACAAACAACTGGCAAGCAAGGTTGCTGTTATATATAACAGTTCAGACGTATACTCAACTGGTATTTATGAGAAATTTGTTCAAGAAGCTAAGAACCATAATTTTGATATTGTATCAGCTGAGGCCTTTACTGATGATAGTAGTACTGATTTTAATGTACAACTTCAAAAGTCAAAGGATAGTGGGGCAGAACTTTTATTCTTACCTATTTATTATGAAGCTGCCACATTGATTTTAAAACAAGCAGATGCTATGGACTTCAAACCAATTTTCTTTGGCTGTGATGGACTAGACGGAATTCTTGGAGTAGCTAATTTTGATACAAGTTTAGCAGAGGGCGTTATGTTACTAACACCATTTGCAGCTGATGCAGATGATGAGAAAACACAAAAATTTGTTGCTGATTTTAAGGCTATAAATGGGGATATACCTAACCAGTTTGCTGCAGATGCATATGATGCTATCTATATAATTAAAGCAGCTATTGAAAAAAGTGGCGTAACTCCTGATATGAGCGCTTCTGATATAGGTGATGCTTTAACAAAGGCAATAACAGAGATTACTTTTGATGGACTTACAGGTGCAGGTATGACTTGGACAACATCTGGTGAGGTAAATAAAGAACCTATGGCAGTTGTTATTGAAGATGGTCAATATGTTTCTGTTGAATAACAGGATATTAAAATAGCCATAATAATAAATTACTATATGAGAAACATACAGATGGGATAGAAATCCTACTGTATGTTTCTTATATTAACAGACAAATTACTAATATATGTAAAATATGCAAATATTAGGTAAATAATATATATAAAATTTGTATTATATAAGAATTTGGAATTAGTTGTAACATAATACTTCATGTGTTACAATTATGTAACTGATTATAAAGAATAAAATGCATGCAAGATGCATGCCGACGGGGGTAAATATGAGCTTTATTTCTCACTTGATAAATGGGATAAGCCTTGGAAGTGTATATGCTATTATAGCTCTTGGCTACACAATGGTATATGGAATAGCAAAGATGCTTAACTTTGCACATGGTGATGTGATTATGGTAGGTGGCTTCATCATATTTACTTTTATGAGCACATTGGGGCTAAATCCTATTGTATCAGTATTAATTGCGATAATTTTATGTACTCTTTTGGGATTAACCATAGAGCGCATTGCATATAAACCACTTCGAAGGGCTCCGTCCTTAGCAGTACTTATAACAGCTATTGGTGTAAGTTACTTACTGCAAAATCTTGCTCTTCTTATACTTGGTGCGGATTCAAAATCATTTTCATCAGTTATATCATTGTCGTCCTTATCCTTAGCAGATGGTAGACTTATAATATCTGGTGAGACTTTGGTTACTATTCCGCTTTGTATTGTCATTATGACTACACTTAATATATATATTAGGAAGTCAAAGGTAGGCCGTGCTATGATTGCTGTATCTGAGGACAAAGATGCAGCTGTGCTTATGGGTATTAACGTGAACAAGACTATAGCTATAACATTTGCAATAGGTTCTTCCCTAGCAGCAGTAGCAAGTGCCTTAATGTTCTCAACCTATCCTACTCTTTCTTCAACTGCAGGAGCTATGCCAGGTATCAAGGCTTTTGTGGCAGCAGTTTTTGGTGGAATAGGTTCAGTTCCTGGTGCCATGATTGGTGGAATTCTTCTTGGAGTTATTGAAATATTAAGTCGTGCATACATCTCTACCGAACTGGGAGATGCTATTGTATTTCTAGTACTTATTATTGTGCTTCTTGTAAAGCCAACTGGTATTCTTGGAAAGAATATTCAAGAGAAAGTGTAGGTGGGACTATGAAAGCTAAATTACTTAACATGAATAAATCTACCAGATCGAACCTATTTACAGTAGGGGTGATTGTAATTGTATATACTGTGTTCCAAACCATGTCTACTACAGGTAATATGTCAAATCTATTAAAGAATCTTTTGGTAGCAATGTGTTATTACTCTATTATGGCAATTTCCTTAAATCTAACTGTAGGAATACTTGGACAGTTGAGTCTTGGACATGCGGGTTTTGTGTGTATTGGTGCATTTACAAGTGCCTTTTTCTCCAAGATTATGGTTAATACAATAGACAATACCATTATAAGGTTTTCCCTTGCCATATTAATAGGTGCTATAACAGCAGGAATATTCGGAGTTATTATAGGTGTTATTGTACTTAGACTAAGCGGAGATTATCTAGCTATTGTAACTTTAGCGTTTGGTGAGATTATCAAAAATGTACTTAATGTAATATATATTGGCTATGACAGTAATGGTTTGGCTTTTTCTATGGAGGATACCGCATCTCTTAATCTTATGGAAGATGGAGTTGTTATAATAAAAGGTGCTCAAGGAATATCAGGCACACCAAGAAATGCTAATTTTACTATTGCTGTTATATTATTGATTTTGGCTTATATGATAATAAGCAATTTTATAAATTCCCGTTCAGGAAGAGCGGTTATGGCTATAAGGGATAACCGAATAGCAGCAGAATCCGTAGGTATTAATATTACAAAATATAAAATATTAGCATTTTCCTTATCAGCTGCCTTGGCTGGAGTTGCAGGTGTACTATATTCTCATAATATAGCCACTGTTCAGTCCACAAAATTTGGATATAATATGTCAATTATGATATTGGTATATGTAGTACTTGGTGGCATGGGCAATCTTAGGGGATCCATGATAGCAGCTGTTATACTTACAGTGCTTCCAGAATATCTTAGATTCTTACGGGATTATAGAATGCTTATATATTCTATAGTATTGATTGCTGTGATGTTATATAACTGGGCACCGGCATGTATTGAATGGCGTAAGAGTCATTCTCTAAAAGACCTTATAGGCACAGTAGTTGGTAAAAACAGAAAAGAAAAGAAGGGGGCCTAATCTATGGAAATGTTATCAGTAAAAAATCTAGGCATCTCCTTTGGAGGTTTACACGCAGTTGATTCCTTCAGTATTAGTATAAAAAAAGGAGAATTATATGGGCTGATTGGTCCAAATGGTGCAGGTAAAACCACTGTATTTAACTTGCTTACTGGGGTATATAAGCCTGATATGGGGCAGATTCTTTTAGAAGGCCAGAATATCACTGGTCTAAGTCCTATTGAGATTAATAAAGCTGGAATGGCAAGGACTTTTCAAAATATAAGATTATTTGATAACTTATCAGTTCTTGATAATGTCAAGGTTGGTCTTCATAATGAAATTAGATATTCTACTATATCAGGAATACTAAGGCTTCCTTCTTATCGAAAGACTGAGAAGCGTATGAATGAAGAAGCCTATAAGGTCTTGGAAGTGTTAGGCCTGGAAAATGAAGCGAAGAATCTTGCTACAAATCTTCCCTACGGAAAACAAAGAAAACTTGAGATAGCTAGAGCTCTAGCTACTAATCCAAAGATGCTTTTACTTGATGAACCAGCTGCTGGAATGAATCCATCTGAGACTGATGAGTTGATGGAGGCCATTACCCAGTTAAGAGAGATTTATGGTATTACTATACTGCTTATTGAACATGATATGAAATTGGTTGCAGGTATATGTGAGAATATATTTGTTTTGAATTTTGGTACCAAGCTTGCAAATGGGGCTCCAAGTGAAGTATTAAATAACCCTGAAGTAATTAAGGCCTATCTAGGGGAGTAGTGACAAGTTGTAAAAAATACCTATGTGTTAGGATATAGAAGGAGAGTTAGTATGCTGGAAGTTAAAGATTTACAGGTCTATTATGGAGTCATTCAAGCAATTAAAAATGTATCCTTTAAGGTTGAAGAAGGGGAGATTATCGCACTGATTGGGGCAAACGGAGCTGGAAAGACTACCATATTAAATACTATCACAGGCCTTATTGCAGCTAAAAACGGAGAAGTTCTTTATGATGGGGTTGACATACAAAAAATTCCTGCCCACAAAATAGTTTCTATGGGACTGGCCCATGTACCAGAAGGAAGAAGGGTGTTCTCACAACTTTCAGTCTACGAGAATCTTTTGATGGGTGCATATACAAGAAGTGACAAGAATGAGGTAGACGCTTCTTTGCAACATGTTTTTAAGAGCTTTCCAAGACTTGAAGAAAGAAGAAAACAAATGGCAGGTACTCTTAGTGGTGGTGAGCAACAGATGCTTGCTATGGGAAGAGCTTTGATGTCTAAACCTAAGATAGTATTAATGGATGAACCGTCTATGGGCCTATCTCCTCTACTGGTGGAAGAAGTGTTTGGCATTATTCAAAACATTAATAAGGCTGGAACAACTGTCTTATTAGTAGAGCAGAATGCTAAAAAAGCCTTATCAATAGCCCATCGTGCATATGTTATGGAGACTGGGAATATTGTATTAGAGGGATATGCTAAGGATCTTATGAATGATGAATCAGTTAAGAAGGCGTATTTAGGTGAATAACTTAAGAAGAATAAAAAGTCATATTGATGATTTATAATTTGACTTGGAGGATTTTGGGAAGGTGAATGTATGAGCAAATATGTGATTACTATTGCAAGAGGGTATGGTAGTGGTGGTAGGACAGTAGGTAAGATGTTAGCCGAGGAGCTTGGTATACCTTATTATGATAGAGAACTTTTAAGACTGGCCTCTGATGATAGCGGAATTAATGAGGAGCTATTTGCAAAAGCTGATGAAAAGATAAAAAAGAGTCTTTTGTTTAGGGTGGCACGGAGAACTTATAAGGGAGAGTTAATTCCTCCTGATAGTGATGATTTTGTTTCTAATGATAATTTATTCAACTATCAAGCAAAGATAATTAAGGAACTTGCCCAGGAACAATCCTGTGTAATTGTAGGCCGTGCAGCGGATTATATTTTGAAGGATTATGACAACGTGGTTAAGGTTTTTGTACATGCACCATTAAAAGATTGTATCAAAACCTTGAAGGATATGACCGGTAAATCAGAGAAGGAAATCGAGAAAATGATATCATCCATCGATAAACATAGAGCCGAGTATTATGAATACTATACGGGTAGGAGCTGGGATGATGCTAAGAATTATGATCTTTGCCTAAACAGCAGTAGACTGGGATTTGATAAATGTGTAGAGATAGTAAAGTCATATTTGGATATTAGATTTAGGTAAAGATAGAAAGAGGTATGTATATGATTTCAGATAAGATGAAGGGTTTTGTTAAATCAAGCTCTATAATTCGTGCAATGTTTGAAGAAGGAAAGCGTCTTGCAGGTATTTATGGTGCTGAAAATGTTTATGATTTTAGTCTGGGAAATCCTAGTGTAGAGCCACCGGTACAGATTAAGGAAGCATTAATAGAGGTTCTGAATGAAGAAAATCCTAATTTGGTTCATGGATATATGAATAACTCCGGTTATGAGGATGTAAGGGAAAAGATTGCCGGGTCACTTAATAAGAGATTTGATACAAACTTTTCTATGAATAATATAATTATGACAGTGGGAGCAGCAGGGGGACTAAATGTTATATTTAAATCCTTACTTAATCCAGGGGATGAGGTCATAACTTTTGCCCCTTTCTTTGGTGAGTACCGCAATTATGTGGGAAATTATGATGCTGTTCTTGTTGAAGTAGCTCCTAATGTGGAAGATTTTCAGCCTAATCTTGATGAATTTGAAGATAAGATTACAGAAAAGACAAAAGCAGTCATTATTAATTCTCCCAACAATCCTACTGGTGTAGTATATTCAGAAGCTACTATAAAAAGCTTAGCTGATATATTATCTAGAAAAGAGAAAGAGTATAATACTTCTATATATCTAATATCAGATGAACCATATAGGGAATTGGTTTATGATGGTCTAGAGGTACCTTATCTAACTAAATATTATAAGAATACCATTGTTGGTTATTCATATAGTAAGTCCTTATCCCTGCCAGGGGAAAGAATAGGATATCTGGTTATACCTGATGAGGTAGATGGTTCAGAAGATATTATTGCAGCATCCAATGTTGCAACCCGTATACTTGGATTTGTTAATGCACCTTCTTTAATGCAAAGGGCAGTTTCACGGTGTCTTGATGTAAGTGTGGACATAGAACTTTATAATAGGAATAGGGAGCTTCTGTACAATAATCTTATATCCTATGGTTATGAATGCGTAAAACCACAAGGGGCATTCTATCTCTTTGTGAAAGCCTTAGAAGAAGATGATAAGAAATTTGCTGAGGCAGCAAAGAAGCATAACATTTTATTAGTCCCTGGTTCATCATTTGGTTGTGCTGGCTATGTAAGAATAGCTTATTGCGTGGATTACCATATGATAGAAAGATCCTTACCAGGATTTAAAGAGTTAGCTAAAGAGTATGGATTAGCTAGTGATTCTTAAGAATAAAAGGATATAGAGAAAGGCATGGTTATGAATATGAAGGTCTGGGAAAATAATATACGAAGAGTTAAGCCTTATGTTCCTGGTGAGCAACCAAAGGATCAATCAATTATTAAGCTAAATACTAATGAGAATCCCTATCCTCCTGCACCAGGTGTAGCTAAAGTATTAAATAATATGGATGTTGATAAGCTGAAACTTTATCCTGATCCCACCATGGGTATTCTTGTGGATGAAATTGCAGATTTTTATAATGTAGATAGTAATCAGGTCTTTGTTGGGGTTGGCTCTGATGATGTATTAGCTATGTCATTTTTGACATTCTTTAATTCTGATAAACCCATTTTGTTTCCAGATATAACATATTCATTTTATCCAGTCTGGTGTGATTTGTATAGGATTCCTTATGAGAATCCAGCATTAGATAATAACTTTAGAATTGTTAAGGAAGATTACTATAAGGACAATGGAGGAGTATTAATTGCTAATCCAAATGCTCCAACATCTATATATGAAGACTTGGATTTTATAGAGGATATCATTAAGCATAATCCTGACTCGGTTGTTATTATTGATGAAGCTTATATTGATTTTGCAGGAGATTCTGCAATCAAGCTGATACCAAAGTACGAGAACCTGCTTGTAATTCAGACATTTTCAAAGTCCAGATCCATGGCAGGAATGAGGATTGGCTATGCTATTGGTAGTCCCAAATTAATAAAAGCCTTAAATGATGTGAAATATTCTTTTAATTCATATACCTTAAATCTAGCTTCAATTCTGTCAGGATATGAGTCTGTTAAGGATAAGGATTACTTTGAAAGGGGAATTAAGAAGATTATTGCTACCCGAAAAAGGGCAGAAGAGACTTTTACGGAATTGGGCTTTAGCTTTCTGGAATCTGGTACAAACTTCTTGTTTGTAACTCATGAAGATTTAAATGCCAAGAAATTGTATGAGGAATTAAGAGAAAATAATATATATGTTCGTTATTTTGATATGCCCAGGATTGATAATTACTTAAGGATTACCATGGGTACAGATGATGAGATGGATATATTATTTGATTTTTTGAAAAGATATCTAGATAAGATATAAGATATAATGCTTATAGCACAGGAGTAAGATATGAATTACCAATTAGAACTTGACAAAATTATTAATAAGATTCAGGCCACATCAGCAGACAAAGCTCCAAGGCTATTGATACATAGTTGTTGTGGACCTTGTAGTAGTTATGTACTTGAATATTTATCTAATTATTTTGATATAACAATATTTTATTATAATCCAAATATATTTCCTGAAGAAGAATATAATAGAAGGGCAAAGGAACAAGAGGATTTGATTAAAACTATGTCATTAAAGAATCCGGTTTCATTTGTCCAAGGAATATATGAACCAAAGAAGTATTATGATTTGGTACGAGGTCATGAGAATGACCCTGAGGGCGGGGAAAGGTGCTTCTTGTGTTATCGCATGAGACTAGAAGAAGCGGCAAAGATGGCAAAAAAGGGTGGCTATGATTATTTTACTACTACTCTTACAATCAGTCCCCATAAGAATGCAGATAAATTAAATGAAATTGGGGAAGAAGTAGGCGGCTTATATGAGACAGCCTTCTTACCTTCTGATTTTAAGAAGAGAAATGGCTACAAACGTTCCATTGAATTATCAAAGGAATATGATTTATACCGGCAGGACTACTGCGGATGTGTTTATTCCAGAAGAACTCTGTGAGAAAGTGTGAAATAAAACTTAATCACAGAGTTTTATTTATTTTTAAAAATATATTGACAAACAATAAACAAAGATATATAATTCTTAAATGAGAATTATTCTCATTTAAGAAAATCTATTAACGGAGGAATCTGTATGACACTGGCTAATGCTAAAATTGGTATTACATATATAGTAGAGTCAATTGATCTTAACTTGGGAACCAAACGGAGATTAGGTGCCTTGGGAATAACTAAGGGAACTAACATTAAGATGATTGGTCGTAACGGCGGCGGAGCCGTTATCTTTATGGTCAGAGGGAGCAGACTGGCTGCAGGCAAGCAAATAGCTGAATCAATTGAGATTAGGAGACAAAATTAATGAAAAAAGAACTTATAGTAGGTTTCGTAGGAAACCCTAATAGTGGGAAAACTACTTTGTTTAATGCATTTACAGGAGCTAACTTAAAGGTGGCAAACTGGCCTGGAGTAACAGTTGAAAAGATTGAGGGAATGTTTAAATACCACGATGAGAAATTTAAATTAGTTGATCTTCCTGGTATATATAGCTTGACCTCCTATACCATGGAGGAAAGGCTAAGTAGAGAGTTTATCCTGGATTCCCAGGTAGATGTCATAGTTAACGTAGTAGATGCCTCAAGTCTAGAGCGAAATCTATATTTAACCTTGCAACTTATTGAGCTTGGTAAGCCTGTAATCGTTGCACTTAATATGATGGATATTATAGAAGAAAGAGGTATGGAGATTGATCTGCATAGGTTACCAGAGATGCTAGGAGTTCCAGTAATTCCTGTATCTGCAAGGAAGAAGACTGGGTTAGATATCTTAATGCATGCTGTGGCACACCATAAGGATAAACATAGTGATCTTAACTTTGACCATCACCATCCTGGCCATAGAATTAGAAATGGCAAAAGACATATTCATCATAGCAAATATACTCTTGTTTATTGTAATGAGATCGAAGATAAGATAGAAGAGATAAGCCAAATATTAGAAGCAAAATATAAAGATATGGAGAATGTTCGTTGGCATGCCATAAAGCTACTGGAGATGGATGAGGCTATTCTGGAGAAATATCCTATAGATATGAAACATATTAGTCGTAGCTATGAAGAGGATATAATAAATCAAAAATATGATTTTATTGAAGAGGTAATGGAAGAGGTCTTGGTTAATCGTAGTGAAAAAACCGCCTCTACTGATAGAATCGACAAACTTTTAACCCATAAATACTTGGGGATGCCTATTTTTCTTGGAATCATGGCATGTATATTTTTCCTAACCTTTGCGGTTGGAGATATGATAAAGGGAGTATTTGAGGGAGGACTGGAATCCTTCACAGTCCTTGTTGGTGATTATCTTACTAGCATGAAAGTTAGTGAGATGCTTTCTTCATTAATAGTAGACGGAATTATAGCAGGTGTTGGAGCCATACTAACATTTCTTCCTAATATATTTATCCTATTCTTGGCCTTGGCATTTTTGGAAGATAGTGGTTATATGGCTAGGGTAGCATATGTTATGGATGGGATAATGGGTAAGGTTGGCCTATCGGGTAGAGCATTTATTCCTATGTTACTGGGATTTGGATGTACTGTTCCTGCTATTATGGCATCCCGTTCATTAGAGGATATGAAGGATAGAAGAAAGACTATCTTGATTACACCATTTATGTCCTGTAGTGCCAAGCTTCCAATCTACGTCTTATTTTCACAGATGTTTTTTGGAGATAGGGCAATGTTAGTGGCCTACTCCATGTATGTAATTGGTATAGTAGTGGCAATTGTAGTAGCTTATGTGATGCATAAGAATTCAGATAAATCCCAAGTAAACTGTATGTTAATTGAACTTCCAGAATATAAGACTCCTAATCCAAGAACCATTACAATCTATGTATGGGAAAAGGTAAAAGACTATCTGACTAAGGCAGGAACAACAATATTTGCAGCATCAGTAGTGATTTGGTTTATACTAAACCTAGGACCTGATGGTTTGGTCACTGATATGTCACAAAGTTATGGAGCGATGATTGGAAAGGTAATATCACCTATTCTTAGTCCTGCAGGTCTTGGTATGTGGCAAGTAGTAGTTGCACTTATATCAGGTATCGCTGCTAAAGAGGTAGTTGTATCTAGTTTTGGAATATTATTTGGAATAGGTAATGTAACTTCCCCAGCTGGCATGGCAAGTCTTTCACATATACTTGCTGGATTTGGCTTTGGATCATTAAATGCTTATGCATTTATGGTATTTTCCCTATTATATATTCCTTGTGTTGCTACCGTTGGAGTTATACAAAGAGAGATGAGATCTTGGAAGTGGACAGTATTTACAGTTTTATTCCAGCTATTTGTTGCTATGCTTCTATCAACACTGGTATATCAGATTGGCAGTTTATTCATATAGACATATAATATAAGAAGAAATTCTGATTTGTCTAGTCTTTTTCTTATAGGAAGGGAAGGGATTATATGACTTATATAATACTTACACTGATTCTTGCTTATACGGCTTTTATTATATATAGGAAGATTCGGAATGTAAAAGCAGGTAAATCTTGTTGCTCTGGATGTTCAGGATGTCCGATAAGGGATAAATGCTCAAACTAGAGACACGGTGAAAAAAGAGACACGGGGACGTTTCCGCTGTCTTGTGAAAACAAGACAGTGGAAACGTCCCCGTGTCTCTTTTCTTTGTTAAATATTAATAAACTTTAAAATAAAAAAAGGAATTAGTAAGTCTTTGTAGAATATTAGTAGTATAGGCTCATTTTATTTTGTATAATAACTCGTAGTGTTAGTTTTGTGGTATTAAGGAGGATAAGATGGACAAAAACCTAAATATCAGACAAAAGTTAGAAAAAAGAGAACATGAGATATTAAGTCCATATGCAGCATACTCGGATCAATCACTAGGCAGGGATCATGAAGAAAAGCCCTGTGATGTTCGTCCTGCTTATCAAAGGGACAGGGATAGGATACTGCATTCCAAAGCATTTAGAAGATTAAAGCACAAAACACAGGTATTTCTTGCGCCGGAGGGCGATCATTATAGAACCCGGCTTACTCATACACTGGAGGTATCTCAGATATCAAGAACTATAGCAAAGGCCTTAAGATTAAATGAAGATCTTACGGAAGCCATTGCCCTAGGCCATGATTTGGGCCATACTCCTTTTGGCCATGCTGGGGAGCGAGCACTTAATAGAATATGTGCCGATACCGGAGGCTTTAAGCATTATTTGCAGAGCATCCGAGTAGTTGAGATACTAGAGAATCATGGAAAAGGCCTTAATTTAACAAAAGAGGTTAGGGATGGGATTCGTAATCATCAAATGTCAACAACTCCATCCACTTTAGAGGGGAAGATAGTAAGGTTATGTGATAAGATTGCTTACATACATCATGATACAGATGATGCCATTCGAGCAGGAATAATTAAAGAAGAGGCAATTCCGAAGGAATATAAGGAGATTTTAGGAGATAATATAGGTATTAGATTAAATACTTTGATACACGATATAATTACTAACAGTGAAGGTAAAGGTGATATAATAATGTCTCCTGAGATTGAAAGTGCAATGTTAAAACTTCGGGAGTATATGTTTTCTAGTGTTTATACTAATAAAACTGCTAAGAGTCAAGAAAAGCAGGCTGAACAATTGTTAGAGCAATTATTTTCATATTATGAAAACAATGTGGAGAAGTTACCCAAAGAGTTTCTTGTTAGAATAGAAGAGTGGAATGAACCTCCTTATCAGGTGATATGCGATTATATTGCGGGAATGACAGATCGATATGCGGTCTCAAAGTTTGAAGAACTCATGATCCCATCGGCCTGGAGTGTTTATTAATGTGGATTAGATGGGAGTGTGAAACATGTATTACCCAGAAGAAATAGTTGAAGAGGTAAGAGTTAGTAATGATATAGTTAGTATAATAGGCTCCTACATAAGACTGAAGAAGACAGGCAGTAACTATATGGGTTTATGTCCTTTTCATAATGAAAAGACCCCATCATTTAGTGTCAGTCAATCTAAGCAAATGTATCATTGTTTTGGTTGTGGTGTTGGAGGTAATGTATATACCTTTATTATGGAATATGAGAACTATACATTTGTGGAAAGTCTAAAGTACCTTGCAGAAAGGGCAGGAATCTCTCTACCAGAAAGGGATTATTCTGAGGGAGAAAGACGTCAGTTAAATTTTCGTACTAGGCTTCTTGAAGTTAATAAGGAGGCGGCTAAATATTATTATTTTCAATTAAGGTCAGATAGAGGACAAGCTGCTAGAGAATATTTACTTGGTAGGGGTATTACAAGAGAAACTATTAAATCATTTGGACTAGGATATGCCAATCGCTTTAGTGATGATCTTTATAATTATCTTAAAGGGCTAGGGTATGAGGATGATTTCTTAAAACAATCTGGTCTAGTATCATTTGATGAGGTCAGGGGAGGACATGATAAGTTCTGGGATAGGATTGTCTTTCCTATTATGGATGCCAATAATAAAGTTGTAGGTTTTGGTGGACGTATAATGGGAGACGGAATGCCAAAGTACTTAAACTCACCTGAAACCCTTGTATTTGATAAGAGTAGAATTCTTTATGGACTTAATATGGCACGAAGATCTCGGGAATCATATTTTCTAATATGTGAAGGCTACATGGATGTAATGGCCTTACACCAAGCGGGATTTACCAATGCTGTTGCAGCACTTGGCACTGCATTTACCGAGGCTCATGCTAATTTATTAAAAAGGTATACAAAAGAAGTTTTACTTACATTTGATACTGATGGTGCAGGAGTTAAGGCAGCACTTCGGGCAATTCCCATCTTAAGAGATGCAGGGCTTACAGTTAAAGTAATCAATATGGAACCTTATAAAGATCCAGATGATTTTATAAAATCCTTGGGAGCTGATGAATACCAAAAGCGAATAGATCAAGGGAAAAACAGCTTTTTCTTTGAGATAGATAAGCTGCAAGATGATTATAATATAGAAGATCCAGAGGAGAAAACCAGGTTCTTTAATCAAATCGCTAAGAAACTGCTGGGCTTTTCTGAGGAATTGGAAAGAAACTTCTACCTGGATTCAGTGGCAAAAGAGTATAATATTGATGCTATGTTGCTACACAGGCTTGTGAATAAACTAGGGGCTATGGCTATAGGAACAATGCAGGCAGAAAGTAAATTGCCCTATAAAAAATCAAGGGGAGTAAAGGGTAAAGAAGAGGGAATAGTTAAGACTCAAAAGCTATTGGTTACATGGATAGCCGATGATCCTCTTGTTTTTACTAAATTAAAAGATATTATTAAACCTGAAGATTTTGCCGATGGTATATATGCAGATGTAGTTAAGTTGGTTTTTGAAGAGTATGAAAAGAATAATCAACTTGTACCTGCAAAAATTATTAGTTACTTTGAAAGCACAGAAGAACAATCTCAAGTGGCCGCCTTATTTAATTCTGACCTCTTAGATAAGATAGAGGAAGAAGATAGAATGAAGGCATTATTTGATACTGTTTATCGTTTGAAAGAAGAATGTTTGGACAGGCTAAGCTTAAAAGCAATCGAGGAAAATAATACTGAGTTATTACAAAATATCATAATACAAAAAAATAATCTAAAGAAAGATATTGCGGCAGCCTTAAAATAATGTGCCCAAAGACTTATGTTTAGGGCAAATATAAGCTTTTGCATATTTCATTAAATGATGGTTAGAATATAAAAGAGTTTGAAAAGGAAGGATTATCTATGGACGAGAATATTGCAAAATTCACTGAGAGACTAAAGGAATTATTACTCTTTGCAGAAAAGAAGAAAAATGTCTTGGAATATCAGGAGGTTAACGACTTTTTTGCAGATATGGAGTTAGATCCGAAAAAAATAGAAAAAATATATGATTATCTAGAAAAGCATAATGTGGATGTGCTTCGAATAACTGAATCAGAAGAAGATGATATTATATTGGAGAAAGATGATGATGAGGAAACAGAGACCATAGATTTAACCATTCCCGATAATGTTAACATTGATGATCCTGTTCGCATGTATCTGAAAGAAATCGGTAAGGTTGACTTACTTACTGCAGATGAGGAAGTTGAACTTGCCCAAAGAATGGAAGCAGGGGATGAAAGTGCCCGTAAGCGTTTGGCTGAAGCCAATCTTCGACTGGTAGTTAGTATCGCCAAAAGATATGTTGGTAGAGGTATGTTGTTCCTGGACTTAATACAAGAGGGGAACTTGGGACTTATTAAGGCGGTAGAGAAATTTGATTATCGTAAAGGCTTCAAGTTCAGTACCTATGCCACTTGGTGGATTAGACAAGCCATAACAAGGGCTATAGCAGATCAAGCAAGAACCATACGTATTCCAGTTCATATGGTAGAGACCATTAATAAACTAACAAGAGTACAAAGGCAACTCCTACAAGAGCTTGGTAGAGAACCAACCCCTGAAGAGATAGCTGATGTATTAGATATTACCCCTGAGAGGGTTAGGGAGATACAGAAGATATCCCAAGAACCGGTATCCCTTGAGACACCTATTGGTGAAGAGGAAGACAGCCACCTAGGAGACTTTATCCAGGACGATAATGTGCCTGTACCTGCAGATGCAGCAGCATTTACACTTCTAAAAGAACAGCTAGTTGACGTACTGGGAACTCTTACCGAAAGAGAGCAGAGGGTATTAAAGCTAAGATTTGGTTTAGAAGACGGAAGGGCAAGAACACTAGAAGAAGTGGGAAAAGAGTTTAATGTTACAAGAGAAAGAATTCGACAGATTGAAGCAAAAGCCTTACGTAAGCTTAGACATCCTAGCAGAAGCAGAAAATTAAAAGATTATTTAGAGTAGAATACTAAAAAAGAGACCATGTACATGGTCT
>JAAYNY010000131.1 GCA_012520635.1 Clostridiales bacterium
CTTTCTCATTATACTTTCATCATCAACTACCAGTATCTTAGGCTTTTCCATTTGGCACCTCCACATCTTTATAGTATAACTTCTTACTATATATAATAACAGATATGTATGTAAAATTTGTGAATTTTTTAGATATTTGAACACATATAAGAGGTTGCATGTACCAATTAATTGCAACCTCCTTTTTGCTCCCTATGTAACCACCTCAAGTTATTATATATCTATACCTGAAGCAGTTTATACTCATATATTTCATCTATTACCTTATAGCCAACTTTTTGGTAGGCTCGTATTGAAAGCATATTCTTCTTGTCTACAAAAAGTGTACAGTATTCATTGCCTTCATCTAGATATTTTTTGCTAATATTATAGATATTGGCAGCGGCGTAACCCATACCCCTATACTCCTCTGGTGTATAGACATAGTTTATTGCAATACCATTAGCAAGTTGTCTGGTTGCAGCAGCCATGGATACAAGGATTTCATCATTATCTTCAAATACATATAACTTATTATTGTCGATAAGATTGGTTATTTTTATTAGTGCTGATTCATAATCTATTTCTTTTGCCATAGCTTCTATCTGAAACTGAATAAGCCATTCTGTAATAAATTTTGCTTCATCAGGTATAGCCAAACGAGTCTTACCAAGGGCTTCTTTAACGTCATACACTTCCCTTATCTCCATGATATCCATGGCCATTCTCTGAGCAAAGGTACATTTAACATTCTTTCTATATTGATCAATAAATGCCTCACATACTTCATTCCTTCCATGGAGCCCTTCAATCTGGATCTGATTGTCCGCTATATAATCTGCCAGTAACATAGTTGCCTCAGTTACGTCTTTACTTTCGTTATTAATATAGATTGCCATATTCTGAGATGGTCGATTACTAAAGTACAATACAACATCTTCCTCGTCCTTAACAAGTCCAAGTAACCCCTTCTTGTCCAGTGTACTGTTTTGTATCTGGTATGCATTATACAGTACCAGTTGGCTAACAGTCTCACGCTCTAACAGTACCGCTTCATTTTCTTTCAAATACAACTCGGCATTATCATATACCTTAACCACCATTCTGATACCTTCTTTCTTATGCTCTCATCCACAATATAAAAATCCTTATTATTAATTTTCCCCATCTTTTGTATTTTAAACCATATCAACTATTATCATACCAAGATGTAATAATACAATCAATTTATATTTATTAAAGTCCACACAATATTATACTATATTTACCCATATTTTGTAAACACTATATTTTTATTCGGGCTATGTAGCTAAAATCGACAAAGCCAATGGTATATTTACAAAATACCATTGGCTTTAATATTAATAACAATAACCTTTACTTATCTTTCTTCATAGCTTTCTTTCTTGTTGAAGCAAAAGCTACTCCTCCTAAGACAATAGTTCCTCCTGCTATTAGAGCAATCATTTTACCTGTATTAGTATCCTTCTCAGCACTAGTGTCACTTCCAGATTTTTCTACATATGTCGATACAACTCTAACTGTATCATCCTGTGTAGTCACATAGCTAAGTTCATTATCTTCTATTCCACTGTCCTCCACTACATCCAGATCTGAAGTTGGTAAATCTTCTATAACATCAGTCTGTCTAATTAAATCATCCATGTCTTGACTTGACACATTACCATCCTCTTCAAAAGCCATTTTTTCTTTTTCTGCATCCATTACTTCCTCGTCAATATAATCCGGGTCGGAAAGCAATGCATCAGAAACTGTTGTGTCAGAATCAAAAAGTGGAGCATCATCGCCCATATCCATTACGGGACTTATTTCATTTTCTTGGTCTGCTGCTAGGTCTTTTTCTACTTTTTCATCTGGAGCATATAAAACCACCTCGTCAGTGCTAACAACCTTAACATGATCTTTTCCATATATGTTATATATATAATCAGCATTTTTATCAGAATATGGAGTAATTCCAACCTCAACATATTCTTCAGCCACTCCGGTATATACCACAGTAAACCCTAGCCTCTCTATTTCTTTAACATTATCCACAAATAAATATTGATCCATTTCTCTTTGCATTTCTATTAAGGTGTTATATTCTACATCGATCTTTCCTCCATAAGCTGAAGAAGAGCCTCCCCCTGAACTTGCATAAGCAGCTCCTGTATAAAGTACTGACATACAAAGACCCAGGGCAACTGTTTTAATTAATTTTCTTCTAATCATAATAAAACCTCCGTATCTATATTAATATTTCATCGAACATTCCATTTCTTTCATGCAATTGATTAAAATCAAGAGCTATATGTATATCTCTCCTTTCTTATAAATATTAGAATGTGTTACAGTAATTAGACGCACTACCTCCCCATAAGGTTCCTAAAAGGTACTGTTACTTTATCCCATTAGTCTTTACTTGACTTTTTCAATATCAAATATCATAATTTATCTGATGATTCCAATTAAGCACTAATCTGAATCAACTTACATTACAGCGGAGGATTTTTATGAATAATAAAAATGATATTATTAGTAAAGCTAAAGAATATGCCTTAATA
>JAAYNY010000132.1 GCA_012520635.1 Clostridiales bacterium
GTGCCCCTTGTCCAGAACCTATGCCTTGTCCGGAATGTGCCCCCTGTCCAGAGCCAAGACCTTGTCCGGAATGTGCCCCTTGTCCAGAACCTATGCCTTGTCCGGAATGTGCCCCCTGTCCAGAGCCTATGCCTTGTCCGGAATGTCCTCCCTGTCCAGAGCCTATGCCTTGTCCGGAATGTCCTCCCTGTCCAGAACCTATGCCATGTCCTTCTTGTCCACAGGCAGAGACAAAGATTGAGTATAGACCCTATCCTGTTCTTATTAAGAGTTCTAGAACCCGTGTAATCTATCGTAAGGTAACGGTAAGAGAGAAGGCTAAGGAATGTCAGATTCAGCCTGGAGTAATATTTGGATGTATCTGGGGATGTAGTTGCCATTGTAATCATAATTATACAGTTAAGTTGTATAAAATATGTGATGAGAAGAAAACTGAGCTTTACTGTGAGAAGGTTGGCCCATGTAGTTGTTTTGAATTCAAGGTTCCATATGATGGTTGCTATGTCCTTGAAGTTTGCCCTATATATACAGGGAAAAAGAAAGAGTCTTGTAAGCCTACTCTAACACTTAAAAATGTGGGAGTATCTAGCCTTGCTATTATAGATTAATAGTATCACCTATTTTGTAAATAATAGGTATTATAGGAGCCTCATTACTTGATAATGGAGGCTCCTTCAATTATAATTACATTAACTTTTTGTTTTAATTATAAGGAGGTTAAATAATGGCAAAAGTTTATGTATTTCTTGCAGATGGTTTTGAAGAAATAGAAGCCTTAACTGTGGTGGATCTACTTCGTAGGGCGAAAATTAAGGTTGATATGATATCTATAACAGATAATTTGCAAGTTGTGGGAGCCCATGACATTAAGGTCTATGCAGATCAAATATTTGATGAGGCTACATTTGAAGATGCAGATTTATTAGTTCTTCCTGGAGGAATGCCAGGAACAAATAATCTAATGGAACATGAAGGTTTGGATAGGCTATTAAGGAGCTTCCATAAAGAGAAAAAAGACATAGCAGCCATATGTGCAGCACCTAGTATTCTAGGTAAAAAGAACATTTTAGTTGGTAAGAATGCTACCTGTTATCCAGGATTTGAAGATAAGTTGATGGATAGTAGGGTTATAGATCAAGATGTTGTAGAAGATGGGAACATAGTAACATCTAAAGGTATGGGTACAGCAATAGATTTTTCACTGGCTATTATTAAAAGACTGTTAGATGAAGATACAGCTAAAAAGATAGCAGATTCAATTATATACAGACACTATAAGTAATCCTAGTTAGTTGATAAAGGTTTTTATTTGTTTTCTAAGTGATAGGAGGCATATAAGGTTTGGAATGGCTATGAATGCATTTATAAAATCAGTAAGTTCCCATACCAGTGTTAATGACATTATTGAACCAATAAAAATCATTACAGTATAACATATGCGATAAGTATTAATTCCAGATGAGCCGAATAAATATTCAACTGCTTTTTCGCCAAAAAATGACCAACCTATAAGTGTTGCTATGGCAAAAGCAATTAAGGATAGGCCCAGGATATATGGGCCAAATGGAATAGTTTCAAAGGCAGCAGTAGTAAGTTCAGCGAAGGAATAGTTCTCTACAGATAAGGGGTTTTTAAGTAAGTTAGTAACAATTACCAACCCAGTAATAGCACACATGACAACAGTATCCCAAAAGGTAGCGCTCATGGAAATCATAGCCTGCCTTGAGGGATGAGAGGTTTTTGCTCCTGCGGCAGTAATTGCGGCAGAACCAAGCCCTGCTTCATTTGTGAATAATCCTCTGGCTATTCCGTATCTTGCTGCTACTTTGAGGCTTCCTCCTATAAAGCCTCCAGCTACAGCAGCTGGAATCTTAGAGGGCATAAAGGCAGAACGTAGTATTAAGCTCAGTGCCTGTAAGAGATAGTCTCGGTTTATTAGCAGAATTAAAAGACATGAAAAGAGATAAAAAAAAGCCATAGAAGGAACTAGTTTGGTGCATATTTTGCCGATGGACTGTATGCCACCTACTATAACCATCCCTACTATAATGGCAATAACTATTCCCACCAGATATTCAGGTAGTCCCCATAAGGTATTGGCTGTTTCTGTAACGGCTCTTGCTTGTGTGGAACAACCGACACAATATGAGGCTATTAGGGTAAATACACAGAAAATATTAGCCAACCATTTCTTATTCATACCATATTCCATAGCATACATAGGTCCGCCGCTATAGTTCCCATCAGCATTTTTCTTTCTATAATGAACCCCAAGATAACATTCAGCATATGATGTTGCCATTCCCAGTAATCCTGTAAGCCAGCACCAAAATATTGCCCCGGGGCCTCCTAAGGCTACGGCGGTTGATACGCCCACAATATTACCGGTACCAATAGTAGCTGCCAGGGTGGTGGTTAAGGCGGCAAATCCACTGATATCACCTTCAGCCATAGGGTCAGTCTTTACTGATAAACCTATGGCTTTTCCTGTATGCTTTTGGATACCTTTAAGATGATAGGTGAAATATATATGTACGCTAATTAATATAATGGGCATGGGAATACCCCATAAAAATTGATTTAGGGATGATATTAAAGGAAGCATGAACATAAACTCCAATATGAGGCTTTATATATTTATATGACAAGAGCTATTGGAATATTATCACTATAATTTTCGGTGCTTTTTGTTTGGCCTCATAGAACCATACATACATCTAATCTTATAAAAAGGAGGTATTTTATGAAGAGTTTATGGAAAAAAACTTTGGGACTTATCTTGATTTCTGTTATGCTACTATCCCTACTGGCCGCATGTGGCAAAAAAGGAGAACTAGTTGAGGAAGGGGATCCCACAATAACACCGACAGAATCAGTTGAGAATCTAACTGAAGAAGAGGAAGTAAAGGAAGAGCCAACTGAAGTGCCTAAGAATCTACAAGCTGCAACTATAGTAATTGGTGATTGGTGGACCACAGATCCTAACCCAGAACCTCAAAACAAGAGGGAGGAAGACACACAGAAGTATAGAGAAGATATTATGGATAAATATAATTTTACTATAACCCGTAAGAACCTTGGAACCTGGACTGAGTATCAGGAAATTGTGGTTACTTCTATTATGTCAGGTGATGCAGGAGCAGATGTACTTGTAATGGATCAGCAGTTTGTAGCTGCACCCCTTCAACAGGGACTACTTTATCCTTTGGACACTCTTGAAAACTTTGATTTTTCTGAAGAGAAATGGAATGATCAAGTAAAGGATATGATGACCAAGGACGGACATATATATGGCATGGCTACCGGAAGAATGGAACCAAGATTAGGTGTATTTTGGAACAAGAGGTTATTTGAAGAAGCTGGTCTTGATCCAGATCTTCCTTATGATTTACAGGCTAGGGATGAATGGACTTGGGAGGCTTTTGAAGAAATAGCAAAAAAAACCACCCGTGATATTAATAATGATGGAACACCGGATGTATACGGGCTTTCAAGTTTTTCAGTAGATTTTTTTAGAGGATGTGTGTTCTCAAATAATGCAAAGTTTATTGGATATGAAGATGGCCGTTATTATAATGCCACAGGAGAGCCTAATTTCCTTCAAGCTTTAGAATGGGGTTATAGCTTGTATGAAAAAGGCTATCATATGCCACAACCTGAAGATTCCAATTGGGACTGGTTTGTATCAGCATTTTTAGAAGGAAAAGTTGCCATGCAGTGTGCTGAACAATATAAGGTTAGTACTTGGAAGGACATGGATGATGAGTGGGGATTTGTAATATTTCCTAAAGGGCCTCAAGGTGAGATGATGACTGTGTTTACTGAAAATATAGTCGTAATGCCAGTTACTTTAGACAAACAAAGAGCAGAGGATGTAGCATTTGCTTATAACCTATATACAGAAAATACCCCTGGATATGAAGATGAGGATTGGCAGACTCAGTACTATACAGCATTTTGTGATGCCAGGGCTGTAGAAGAAACATTGCCATTATTCTATGAGCCTAAGCATGGTACAATATCTTACTTATCTATGATACCTGGAATAGGTTATGGTGATGTGACTTATGATCTAGATGCAGGAGCGGTAAATCCCAAAGAGGCAGTTGAAAAAGTTCAAGCTACTTGGAAGGCTTTTATTGATGCTGCTAACGGAGAAGATTCAGGAGAATAGAGTTTTTCTAATTATGAAATGACCTCTTTTGCATATTTTCATATATTTATATAAAATTCCCCCATTACCTAGAATATAGTCTATAATTTGATAAATTTTGATGTAATTTCAGTAAAAAATGTTGACAAAAAGATGAAAATGGAATATATTTACAATAGTGCAATGGCAAGGGAGGGAATTACTCATTACAATGGATGAAAGGGATGTAATAATTAACACAAAGTTATGGGAAGATACTATTGAATATGGCTACTTTTATTTACCAAGTCAAGTATGTAAAAACATCATAATATCGGCTGGTATAAGCGGGATTCATACTTCACAGGCAGTTAAGAAAATGAGGTCGATTATTAGACAAAAAAAGGGAGCAATAGGAGAAATGATACCTGCTTTAAGAAATATAAGTCAAGATGTTATACAATACTATGCAGGTGAATTGGCGGAGTCTATTGTTAATGCAGCTGAAAATGGTAAAGGAGTTGAGATAGCCATAGGATATCCTAAAATTCTTGTAATTTCAGTTAATTAAAAAAATGCAGTATAACAAGGTTTGGATATTGGAACAATATTTACCATCATAATATTTGCCTCGCCTGTTAACAATATGATTACAGGCAATTCAAAAACAAATGTCACCTGCGGTGATATAATAAACCGCTGAACCTACAAGTAGTGAACGTTTTGTTAATTGATTGCTTTGATAATCCAAGCGGAGGTGAAATATATGGCAAGTAACAACAATAGTGGCTCCAACAGAGTTGAAGTTCCTGAGGCAAAAGAAGCTCTTAATCGTTTTAAGATGGAAGTTGCTAATGAACTAGGTGTTCCATTAAAACAAGGTTATAATGGTGATTTAACCAGTAGACAGAATGGTTCCGTTGGTGGTGAAATGGTAAGACGTATGATCCGTAATCAGGAACAAGCTATGTCAGGTCAGTCTGGACAACAACAATAAGTAAATTTCGGCATAAGCCGACAAAGTAAAAAGACATCACTGGATTTTCCAGTGATGTCTTTTGTGTAAGAGAAGTTTAACTTATAACTTTTCAAAAGTCCTTAGTATATGTTAGAATAAAGAGCGTAAATATATTGTTAAGAAGAATGTAACTTATATATAATATAAATATATTGATTAAAAAGCAGGAAAGGAACATAATTATGGGCAAATATTTTGGTACAGATGGTTTTCGTGGAGAAGCTAATGTGGATTTGACAGTTGACCATGCATACAAGATAGGAAGGTTTTTGGGTCACTACTATAGCAAAAACAACAAGGCCAATATAGTAATAGGTAAGGACACTAGAAGGTCTAGTTATATGTTTGAATACTCTCTAGTAGCAGGGTTGACTGCCAGTGGTGCAGATGTATATTTGCTACATGTAACAACAACCCCCAGCGTATCCTATGTTGTTAGAACAGAAGGATTTGATTGTGGTATTATGATTTCTGCCAGCCACAATCCATACTATGATAACGGATTAAAGATAATAAATGGAAACGGATGTAAAATAGAGGCTGAAGTAGAGGATCTTATTGAAGCATATATAGATAGTGGTGAAGATACAATTCCTCTAGCAAAAAGAGAGAACATAGGAAAAACTGTAGATTATGCTATAGGAAGAAATAGATATATAGGATATCTTATTTCCTTGGCTACTAGATCTTTTCGAGGTAAAAGGGTAGGACTTGATCTGGCAAATGGTTCTGCAACCTCTATAGCCAAAGGTGTATTTGATGCTATCGGAGCTAAAACCTATGTAATTAACAGTGAGCCTGACGGAACTAATATCAATAGGGACTGTGGATCCACTCATATGGGTGATTTGCAGAATTTTGTAGTAGAAAATAATTTGGATGTGGGATTTGCTTACGACGGAGATGCAGATAGATGTTTGGCAGTAGATGAAAATGGTAATATTATAGATGGAGACCTTATAATGTATATATGTGCTGCATACATGAAGGATAGGTCGGACCTGGCTAATAACACTGTGGTGACTACAATAATGTCCAATATGGGACTGTATGAAGCACTTGAGCGAAAAGGGATTGAATATGTTCAAACTGCTGTTGGGGATAAATATGTATATGAGAATATGATGCAAAATGGACATTCTATTGGTGGAGAGCAATCTGGGCATATTATATTTAGTAAACATGGTACTACAGGAGATGGTATCTTGACATCATTAAAGATAATGGAAGTAATGCTAGAAAGTAAAATGACCTTATCACAGTTATGCAAAGAAGTAAGAGTATTTCCTCAGGTCTTGGTTAATGTAAGAGTAAAAGATAAAAAAGCTGTTAATGATGATCATGTAGTTAATGATGTGATTAATCGCCTTAAAGAGGAGCTAGGTAAGGATGGTAGGATTCTTGTTAGAGAAAGTGGCACAGAGCCTGTCATTCGTGTTATGGCTGAAGCAAAGACTAAGGAACTATGTAATAATGTTGTAAATCAAATTGTCCAAAAGATACAAGAACAAGGGCATGTCATTAGTGACTAAAGAGATATTTACTAAAAATAATAAACTAGTATTTACATATCTGCTATGTTATAATATACTAATGTCAAATTGTCTGTTAAAATAAGGCATAGTGTACTTGTAAGGTAAGCTTGTGGCATATGTTGGACACGGCAAACAAACAAGGTACATAAAACAAGGAGGAATTATTAATGAGTTTACAGGTTGAAAAGTTAGATAACAATATGGCAAAGCTTACAATAGAGGCTTCTGCAGAAGATTTTGAAAAGGCCATTCAGAAAGCATATAACAAGAAAAAAGCTAGTATTAATGTTCAGGGCTTTCGTAAAGGAAAGGCACCACTAGCAATTATAGAAAAGATGTATGGTATAGAGATTTTTTATGAAGATGCAGCAAATGATATTATACCAGAAGCTTATGAAAAGGCAGCACTAGAAAGTGAACTTGATATTGTATCAAGACCAGATATTGATGTGGTACAGATTGAAAGAGGAAAAGCCTTTATCTTTACAGCTGAAGTAGCTGTAAAACCTGAAGTAACCTTAGGTGATTACAAGGGTATAGAAGTAGAGAAAAAAGAAGTTGAAGTTACAGATGAAGAGGTTATGGCTAATATTGATAAAGAGAGAGAACAGAACTCTAGAATGCTTACAGTAGATGATAGACCAGTTCGAAATAATGATAATGTTATTATTGATTTTGAAGGATTTGTAGATGGTGAGCCATTTGAAGGCGGTAAGAGCGAGGGTTATGCTTTAACTATCGGTTCTAAATCCTTTATTGATAATTTTGAAGATCAACTTATTGGTAAAGAGATAGGAGAAGAAGTAGAAGTAAATGTTACCTTCCCTGAAGAGTACCATGCTAAGGAGTTAGCTGGAAAACCTGCTCTTTTCAAGGTTAAGATTCATGAGATTAAAGTGAAGGAACTTCCTGAACTAGATGATGACTTTGCACAAGACGTATCTGAATTTGACACCTTAGATGAATACAAGGAAAATGTTAAGGCTACAATAAAGGAAAATAAAGAAAAAGAGTTAAAGACAGCTAAGGAAAATGAAATTGTTGATAAAATCATAGAAAATGCTACAATGGATATTCCTGAGCCTATGGTTGAAGAGCAAGTTAGGCAGATGGCAGATGATTTTGCACAGAGAATGCAGTATCAGGGTCTATCCTTAGAGCAGTACTTCCAGTTTACAGGAATGGATGCTAAGAAGTTTATTGACAGTTTAAGACCTCAGGCTCTAAAAAGAATTCAGAGCAGACTTGTTCTTGAGGCAATTGTTAAAGCCGAGAATATTGAAGTTACCGAGGAAGAATTTAATAAAGAGTTAGAAGAAATGGCTAAAATGTACAATATGGAATTAGACAAGATTAAAGAATTGCTTGGCGATAAGGAAGAAGAAAATATTAAAACAGATATCGCAGTACAAAAAGCAGTTGATTTAGTGCTTGCTGAATCTAAAGAAGTATAATTTGCATTAATGTTAGATATATTGAATCAATAAAAAGGAGGATAACAATATGAGCTTAGTACCTTATGTCATAGAACAGACAAGTCGTGGTGAAAGAAGTTACGATATATTTTCAAGGTTATTAAAAGAGAGAATTATTTTCCTGGGTGAAGATGTAAATGAGACAACAGCTAGTTTAATTGTTGCACAGTTGCTTTTCTTAGAATCAGAAGATCCTGGTAAGGATATTAATTTTTATATTAACAGTCCAGGTGGATCAGTAACAGCAGGGTTTGCCATATATGATACTATGAATTACATCAAATGTGATGTATCAACAATTTGTA
>JAAYNY010000133.1 GCA_012520635.1 Clostridiales bacterium
TGAATATAGTTGTATTAGCAGGGGGTACCAGTACAGAACGGGATGTATCCCTTTCAACCGGAAAGATGATTTATAAAGCTTTAAAGAACAAAGGACACAAGGTAATCTTGTTGGATGCATACTTTGGCTACCAAGGGGATACTGCTGGTCTCTTTGATATAGATAAAGACTGGACAACTGGTATAGGTAATATAGGAGAAGATAATCCAGATATAGAGCAGATTAAAAACCTAAGAAAGGGAAATCCTAATCACTTCTTTGGACCAGGAGTTCTTGATATATGTGGGGAGGCAGACATTGTCTTTCTTGCTCTTCATGGTGAGAATGGTGAAGATGGTAAGGTACAGGCCACATTTGACTTAATGGGTATAAAATATACCGGTACAGATTCTGCCAGCAGTGCTGTAGCCATGGATAAAGCCATCTCTAAGGAACTGTTTGCCTATTATGATATACCCAGTCCAAAAGGAATCTATGTAAGAAAAGGAGAAGCATATAGCTGGGACCTCTACCCCTGCGTTGTTAAGGTAAATAACGGTGGTTCAAGTGTTGGGGTCTATATGGTAAACTCACCTAATGATATGAAGCCTGCCATGAATAGTGCTTTTTCCTATGGGGATGAAGTTGTTATAGAACAATATATTAAAGGTAGAGAATTTTCAGTTGGTGTCATAGAAGGCAAGGCTTTACCTGTTATTGAAATCGCCCCCCTTGTAGGTTTCTATGATTACAAAAATAAGTACCAGGCAGGAAGTGCCATAGAGACTTGTCCTGCAAAGTTAGATGAAGATATATCAAAACAAATGCAAGAATATGCAGAAAAAGTATTTAAAGCCTTACGTTTAAAAACCTATGCTAGAATGGATTTTTTACTAAATGATAGCAAGGAAATCTTTTGTCTAGAAGCCAATACCCTACCAGGAATGACTACAACTTCCCTTTTACCTCAAGAAGCTAAAGCAGTGGGCATTGACTTTGAAGACTTATGCGAACTTATAATTGATATCTCATTAAAAAAATATAAAAATTAAGATAAACTGAAAATAAGTTGAGGTTATAATATGAAGAATATGACTTTATCAAATATTGCAAAAGCCTGTAATGGTAGACCCTTTAATATAAACCGTGAAGATGAAGTATCAGGCGTAGTTATAGACTCTCGTCTAGTAAAGCCTGGCTACCTTTTTATAGCTACGAGGGGCATGCGAGTGGATGGTCATGACTATATAGAATCAGCATATAAGCAAGGTGCTATGGCTGTAGTATGTGAAACTCCACCAAGCTTTGATATCCCATATATACTGGTTAATGATTCTTTTCTTGCTTTAAAACAAATAGCCACATGGTATCGTATGCAACTAGATATCCCTGTAGTAGGTATCACTGGTAGCGTTGGAAAGACCAGTACAAAGGAATTTGTAAGCAGTGTACTCTCTCAAAAATATAAAGTACTAAAAACAGAGGGGAATTTTAATAATGAGATTGGACTTCCCCTTACTATATTAAAGATTCACGAAGACCATGAAGTGGCCGTGGTAGAAATGGGAATAAACCAATTCGGTGAAATGCACAGATTAAGCCAGATTGCTAAACCTGACTACTGTATCATAACCAACATCGGCCAATGCCACCTAGAAAACCTAGGTTCCCAAGAAGGCATATTAAAGGCAAAAACAGAAATATTTGATTTTATGAATGAAGAAGGCAGGGTCATCCTTAATGGAGACGATCATATGCTCTCTACCATTAGTAATGTAAAGGGCAAAGCTCCTATTAGATACGGATTTAAGAACAAGAACAATGTCTATGCTGACAAGATTTCCAGTAAGGGACTTTTAGGAAGCTCTTGCAATATACATATTAATGAAAGTTGTTTACATGTAAATATACCTATGCCAGGTAGCCATATGATTTCTAATGCACTGGCTGCTGCTTCTATGGGAGCACTTCTTGGCCTAAGTAATGACCAGATTCTAGATGGCATTGAGAAGATTAAACCCTTAAACGGAAGAAACAATATAATTGCCCATGATAGATGGACAATTATTGATGATTGCTATAATGCCAATCCAGTTTCTATGAAGGCAGCCATAGACTTACTTAGTATGGCTGATACGAGAAAGGTAGCCATACTAGGGGATATGGGTGAGTTAGGTAGCACAGAAAATATGCTACATAAAGAGATTGGTATGTATGCAGCTTCAAAGGAGCTGGATATAATCATATGCATAGGAGCACTTTCATACCATATGCTTGAAGGAGCTAAAACTAACTTTAGGCCGGAAGGATTATATTATTTTGAAGAAATAGATTCTCTTCTTACTTCACTTGGGGATATTTTAAAGGATGGGGACACAATTCTTGTGAAAGCATCTCATTTTATGGGATTTGATAAGATAGTAAAAGAATTAATCAAATAATTTTTATATAAGACTCTATAAAGGCGTGTATATCTTCCATGCAACTCTTCTTATGAATGTGCATGATTGATAACACGCCTTTTTATACTATAAAATCATAATGATATTTATGATATTTTACAGCCTAGTATTTCTCATAATGAACCTTATCAGGATCAAAACGGTCAATAAATTTATTATTTTGGTTTTCCTCAGGATAGCCTATGGGTATAACACAGAAAGGTTTAATCTTATCCTTTAGATTAAAGATTTCACTAATAATCTCCATTCTCTCTTCCATAGGTGCAACTCCAAGCCATACCCCTCCAAGTCCTAGATGGGCTGCCTCTAGCAAGATATTCTGAGTTGCCGCTGCCAGATCCTGCTCCCAATGAAGTTGCAATGTCATTCTATCTTCATTTCCAAGAAGGACAATAGCTAAGGGAGCCTCAGCTGTCATCTTTGAATAGGCACTTATCTTTGAAAGTTTTTCTAGGGTTTCTTTTTCTTGGACAACAATAAACTCCCAGGGTTGTTGATTAGCTGCTGATGGAGCTTGCATAGCTGCTCTTAGAAGCTTTTCTATCTTTTCACTCTCTACAGCTTGTTTTTTATACCTACGAATACTTCTTCTGTTGAAAATAACTTCCATTAATTTGCCTCCTTATTATTAATCGTAGTGTCAAGTATGACACCCTTTTTTTGTTTCAAAACCTTTATATTACAAGGGTTACATAATCTATTAAAATAAAATAACAATGACCCCCTGTTTTCTGATAGAATTGAGTCACCACAACACA
>JAAYNY010000017.1 GCA_012520635.1 Clostridiales bacterium
TTACTATTAGAATAATAAACTTCAGTACCGTATACTGTTTTTTTCGTATTAGCATTCATATGAAGGCTAACGAACAAATCTGCCCCTACTTTTTGAGCAAATGCAGCCCTATCTGATAATGATAGATCCACATCACTTTCTCTGGTGTAATAAACTTTCAGTTCTGAAGGATTGGAATTGAAAAATTCCTTTCCTATCTCATATAAAATCTTAAAGTTAATAGTCTTCTCATAGGTATTATAATAATGAGCTCCAGGAGCTGGACCACCATGACCGGGGTCTAATACTACAATGTTCTTATATATTTCTCTAGGATTTCCTACATTTACATATATATAATCGTTATCTGCGAATATTTCATATCCTTGTAATTTTGATGTAGAGACTAATATTTCGGTTTCATTATTTGAATTTTTAAATACTGATACATCCTTTATTACATTGGAATTTACCCTTATGGGATATGTATTTAAATATGTTGTATAGTCTCCTGGTAATCGTATTGCAAATCTATTCCTACTATATTGATCCTCATCTTTTATCTGACTGGTGGTTAGTCCCCCGAGATTTGGTATGATAAGTTCAAATTGACTGTCCTCCCCTGTGGGATAATCATTATCTGTAGGTATCTGTGGTTGATTTGGTACTTCAGGAGTTTCTGGTATAACTGGTACATATCCTTCATTGTGAGGGAACATAATAGTATAATTATTGTCATCCTCAGCAAAATAAAGCTCTACATCATTCTTTAGTCCAACTACCAAATAAGTACTATCCGTTGCATAATACATATTTACAAAATAGAGATTTTTACCATCAAAGAGATTTTCATATGAATCATCTATTCCCTTTTTGATGTCTGGCAACCTAATCGTAAGAAGTCCTGGCATTTGCTCTGTAATAACATCAGGAGCCATCTCACCAGACAAGCTTATATAATCCATGGTGTTATTTGTTCCAATAGTTACTTTATTCAAAGTATTATAGTAAATGGTTATATATAAGGTATGTTTGTCACTGGATAAGGATAAATCATATGTGAACTTTTCTGTGATATTATTAAATTCTATTACGCTATTATTTATATCCAGAGCATAAAGGCGTACATTGTCTAAAAGTCCACCATTATAATTTCTCATATTGTAAGTATTATTTATACATGCCATATCAGATGCATGGAGCTTGATTTGCCTTCCATTAACCTCTGAACTTACTTTGCTAAATGGTTTACTACTCATAATAGCATATGTCTCAGTATTATACTTAAGATTTTGATAGTCCATGCTTACATTGAAGATAGCACCATCTAGATCACTGGTTTGATCAATATCAATGCTTTTAACATTACTTTCATTTCCTAATAAGTTTTTGTCAACTTCCCACTGAACTAATACAGTACCTTTATCAAATGTTACTGGAGAATCTCCTAGCTCTGGTGCATCATCCTTTTGGTCTGGAAGCTTATCCTCTTCTTGGTCAGGAAGTGTATCATTAGGTTGCTCTACTTCTACAGGTTCATCATCAGGCCTAGATAATATTATTGAAGTCTTATTTGCTTTATCCCAGCGATAATCAAATCCCAGACATGCTGCCGTAAAACTTCCTGGAACCATTACATAGGAAGTTCCCACATCATGATTGGTTACTATCATAGGTGCTGTATCAAGTATCATAGCTCTTCCATTAAGATGAGCCACTGGACTTCCTATTTTCATTTCCAAAGTGTTACCGTTTCTTGATAAGGTAATTGTTTGATCTTCAGTATTATAGCTGTAGTCTGCATTAATCTTAGAATCAGCAAAAACTCTCTTAGCCCTTAACATTGCCGTATTGTTAGTAATTATACTTGGCATCTTGCCTGGATTAACAGTCTTTCCATCAATTGTAACAATTCCTTGGGTTCCTTGATAATAGAACTCATCTCCATTGTTATAGGAAAGACGTAGTGGAGTATCCGCACCAACTATGGCAACGGTATTAGTATTCTTATTCCAAGTATAAGTAAAGCCAAGATTTTCTGCTACAAATCTGGATGGAACAAGGATCTTAGTTACATTTTCATTGATATATTTTATCTTCACTGGTGCAACTGGCATAGTAACTTCTTTTCCATTAATATAGGCAGTCTTACTACCAATCTTCATGACTATGGTAATTCCAAACTTTGATATTGTAACGGTAGCTGCACTTTTATCATAGACATAATCAGCCTTAATATCAGATCTTACAAATATATCCTTATAGGATACTAAAGCAATTCCACTTTCAATAAGTCCAGGTGTCTTATCAACACTTATCTTTTTCCCATTATAGGTTACCTTGACCTGTCTATCTGTATAGGTATATTCTTTTTTACTTGTGTAATTGTATATTCTAACTCCTGTGGAAGCTATTGCATCTACTCCTTGGGAAAATATAAGTATAAATGCAATAAGAAGCATCCCATAAAATTTTATACTATGGTTTCCACATGACTTTATCTTTCGATTTTTTCTTAGTTTATCTTTTGTACTCTCTAATATCTTTTGCATAATAATCCCCATCTTCAGTCATCATCTCCTTGTAATACAATAACACTAACTACTTGATAATCTAACAGCCTATAGTTTAAGGTTAATAATACAATAAATTTTCCAGCTGGATTTGTCTTTTGTAAAAATTAATAACTGACTCTTATATAAGACAATTATTACAATAGTGTTAAAAAGTGTTAAAATTGTGTCATTTATGAAATTTTACTATTTAAATCTATAAAATCTTCTAAAATAGTAGTAAAGCCCTGAAAAACCGCTACCATAATGTGCCAGTAACTTCTTAAAAAGGTTGATACTACCCATGTAGTCTGCATATATTTCTTATAAGGATTAAATTCTACAACAGTCGAGCAAAATTTTTCTTATAGTAAAGTAGATATTTTAAATATTACATATAGCTTAAAATTCATACTACTGTTATAGAATGACCTGTTTTGTTTTCATTTGGCATAATTTATGCTAAAATATATTCTAATGACAATCTATCTATACATCCAAAGTATTAATTACAAACCGTTTATAAATTTATCTACTACTTAGAGAAAGGTTGCTATAATAAATGAAACTACAAAGATTACTAGGAATGACAAGAAGAGCCATTGATGATTATCAAATGATTAATGAAGGGGATAAAATAGCAGTTGGTATCTCCGGTGGCAAAGACAGCCTTACACTACTTTATGCTTTATCAGGCTTAAGACGATTCTATCCTAAGAAATTTAGTATAGAAGCTATTACTGTAGATTTAGGCTATAAGGAATCAGATTATTCTGCTATTGCAAGACTATGCCAAGAATTGGATGTTCATTACACAGTTGTAGAAACAGATATTGCCCAGATATTATTTGAAGAACGAAAAGAAAAAAATCCATGTTCTCTTTGTGCCAAGCTTAGAAAAGGGGCTTTTAATAATAAGGCAAAGGAATTAGCTTGTAATAAAAAAGCTTATGCCCATCATTTTGATGATGTAATTGAAACAATGCTTATGTCATTATTTTATGAAGGACGTTTTCACTGCTTCTCTCCTGTCACATATCTTGATAGGTCAGATATTACTCTAATCCGTCCATTAATATATGTAGAGGAAGAAGATGTTATAGATTTTAAGAATAGTCACAATCTTCCTGTTGTAAAAAATCCATGTCCTGTAGACGGATATACAAAAAGAGAAGATACAAAACAATTAATAAGCAAGTTACAAGCAGAAAACAAAGGACTTAGAGAAAGACTCTTTAATGCCATAAAAGAAGGAAATATACCAGGCTGGTAGAATTATACCACCATAAATGTAATGGCCTATAGATTTACTTTACTTTAAGCCTAATGCTTTTTATGTTACACTATACATTATAAGCTGTTAGTATTTTGCAGCTAATCAGATACAGCTAATAAGAAACAAAAGAGTTTATGAAAGGAGTATACAAGATGGCTGATTATAATTATCATGACCAAGTAAATATAGATAATGCGGTGAAGTTACGATCTATACTAGATACTCTTCCAAGGTTTTGCAGGGATTATTTTAGGGGTATTGAACCTACCACCTCATCAAGAACTAGGATTGCTTATGCATATGACTTGAGGGTTTTCTTTGAATTCTTAGTATACAGCAATCCTACCTTTAAGAACACTCCTATCACAGATATTAAAATAGATATCCTTGATGATATAACACCTATTGATATTGAAGAATATCTGGAATACCTAACTTACTATAAGACAGATGATAAAGAATATATTAACAATGAGAATGGCAAAAAGAGAAAACTTGCTTCACTTAGAAGCTTTTATAATTACTTTTATAAGAAACGTATGATAAGAACTAATCCACCATCATTGGTAGATGTCCCTAAGCTATATGAAAAAGAAATCGTAAGGCTAGATCCTGATGAGGTTGCAAGACTACTTGATGAAGTAGAAAACCCTAAAAGTCTTACAAAAAGCCAAAAGAAATACCATGCTAAAACTAAAAACCGTGATCTTGCAATTATGACTCTTCTTCTAGGTACTGGTATTCGTGTATCAGAATGTGTTGGACTGGATATAGATGATGTGGACTTTAATAATAATGGCATAAAAATAAGACGTAAGGGCGGTAATGAAGTAATTGTATATTTTGGCCAAGAGGTAAGGGAATCATTACTTGAATATATAGAAGAGAGAAAACAATTGATTCCTGAGGAGGAACATAAGAATGCTTTGTTTTTATCAATGCAGATGAAACGACTAGGTGCAAGATCCATTGAAAACCTTGTTAAAAAGTATTCTTCTGGCGTAACAAAACTAAAGAACATAACTCCTCATAAACTAAGAAGTACATATGGAACCAGCCTATACCGTGAAACAGGTGATATCTATCTTGTAGCAGATGTGCTAGGCCACAGTGATGTTAATACAACCAAAAAACACTACGCTGCTATTGAAGATAGCCGCAGACGTAGTGCTGCTAAAGTGGTGAAGTTAAGGAAGGAAATATAGGTAACTCCCGCCCGCCGCACGCCAAAAATTGACTGATTTTGGACGAAACATCAATTAACACTCCTAAAAGCAAAACTTGTTTTCAAGTTTATTTTTGGACGAAACTATCATTAACACTCTAGTTGAATAGTTTCGTCCAGTAACTCCAGATGGCGAAGTAGCTAA
>JAAYNY010000018.1 GCA_012520635.1 Clostridiales bacterium
CATTATTTAAAGGAATGGATAGTTTTTTATCTACCAAGACAGTTGTTGGAGATGCAGTTAGTTTTGATGATGGTACAATTATTTTACCTTTTGTTGAGGTAAGCTTTGGAGTTGGTGCTGGTGCCTTTGCAGGAGACCATAAAAACAATGCAGGTGGTGGTCTAGGAGGTAAGATAACACCTAGTTCAGTGCTTGTAATTCAAAATGGCTCATCTAAAGTAGTAAATGTCAAAGAGAAGGACGGCATGAGTAAAATCCTTGATATGGTTCCTGATGTAATTAATAGATTTTCAAAAGGCTCCAAAAACAAAGAAGAGGATCTCTGTGAAAAAGATACTGATGCTGTAAATAATACAGAAGAGATCTAGATGATATATAGAGAAAACATATTAATAAGTGCTTGCCTTTTAGGGCTTTATTGTAGATATGATGGTAAGATTAAAAGGTTGAACACCGTGGATGAACTGATTGATAAATATAATCTCATTCCACTGTGTCCTGAAATTATGGGTGGATTGGGAACTCCAAGAAACCCTGCAGAAATATCTGGAGATAAAGTAATAAATAACTTGGGACAGGATGTAACAGCTTATTTTGATAGAGGAGCAAAGGAAGCACTGAAATTAGCCAGACTTTTTAACTGTAAGTATGCTATACTAAAGGAAAGAAGTCCGTCTTGTGGATATGGTAAGATTTATGACGGAACTTTTTCAGCAACCTTAACTGTAGGAAATGGTAAGACGGCAGAACTGCTTCTTGCTAACGGTATAAGAGTTCTTGGTGATACAGAAATTGAAAGACTCCTTATTCCTTAATTATAGGAGAAAATATTACTTGCAATATAAAACATATTCTGATAGAATATAATATGTTTGTAAGGCCAAAACGGGTCTTAATTATACCTAAGGAGGTGCTTCTTAATGGCAAAATGTGCAATATGTGATAAAGGTGCTCACTTTGGAAATGCTGTGAGTCATTCTCATAGAAGATCAAATAAGATTTGGAAATCCAATATTAAGTCAGTAAAAGTGAAAGTTAACAATGCTGCTAGAAAAATGTATGTTTGTACTTCCTGTCTTAGATCCGGTAAAGTAGAACGAGCATAAATGAAAACTTGGGGTGTCAGGGGATCTTGGCACCCGCTTTTTAGTTATGGAGAAAAATGTTATTAATTGCTAATTACAGAATAAATTATATCCAAGCAATAAACAACATATAATAATGCATATGGCTAATATACCATTTGTAATAAAAAGCATAATTGTCATACCAATAGCAATCCAAAACAAGATAAAACCTATCATTCTCTTCATATTATTCACATCCATTTAATATTGGTAGTAATATATAGTATGCAGAGACACATACGCAAATGCGTAGTAATCCCACTACTAATCTGTTGGTTATGATATAATTAATATAGGCAATACTATCAATAAAAGTAGGCATGAGAGCCTATGCTGACGCCCAAACGATTGATTTTTAATAAGAATGGAGGGTTAATATGAAAGGACATATGAATACAGACATCGGTGAAATAATTATTGATAATGATGTGCTGGCAAAGTATGCTGGAGCTTCTGCTGTAGAATGCTTTGGTGTTGTAGGTATGG
>JAAYNY010000019.1 GCA_012520635.1 Clostridiales bacterium
CTGCTTCTGCAGGTAATCATGCCCAAGGTGTTGCCTATGCAGCAAAACTCTACAATGCTAAAGCTATAATTGTAATGCCTAATACAACACCCCTAATCAAGGTAAATAGAAATAAAAGTTATGGTGCAGAGGTAATACTTCATGGTGATGTCTATGATGATGCCTGTAATTATGCATACAAATTAGCAGAAGAAAAGGGTTATACATTTATACACCCCTTTAATGATTTAGACGTATCCACTGGACAGGGATCAATTGCTATGGAAATATTTAAAGATCTTCCTACAATAGATATAATACTAGCCCCTGTTGGAGGAGGAGGTCTACTAGCAGGTGTGGCTGCCCTTGCAAAGCAGTTAAATCCCAATATTAAAGTTATAGGTGTAGAACCAGCAAATGCAGCTTGTATGAAGGAGTCCTTAAAAGCTGGACATATAGTTACAATTGATGATGTAGATACAATTGCAGATGGTACAGCTGTTAAAACCCCCGGAGATAAAATCTTTCCTTATATCCAAAAATATGTAGATGATATTATTACAGTAGAAGATAGTGAACTTATTGTTAATTTCCTAGATATGATAGAAAATCATAAAATGGTAGTTGAAAATTCAGGCCTTCTTACAGTTGCTGCTTTGAAACAACTAAAATGTAAAGATAAGAAGATAGCTTGTATCCTAAGCGGCGGCAACATGGATATAATAACTGTCTCTTCAGTGGTTCAGCATGGACTGATTCAAAGAGGCAGGGTATTTACTGTATCAGTATTGCTTCCTGACCGTCCAGGTGAACTTGTAAATGTTGCATCAATAATTGCAAGAGAACAAGGTAATGTAATTAGACTTGACCATAACCAGTTTGTTAGCTTAAACCGTAATAGTGCCGTGGAACTAACCATAACCATGGAAACATTTGGCCATGAACACAAAAAACAAATAGTTGAAGCTCTTTCTAAAGAAGGCTATAACCCCAAGTTATGTCAACCAAGTTGTATATATTAAGTTGGACTACAACATAATTACTTAATATTAATAATTTTTTTGGATAATATTTTGATGTGGAAGATATTTACATTATGGTAAGAGCTTGATATAATACAGATATCTTTATATTCTGTCTTATATCTTTAGGTTTTTCTTATTTTTTTAATTTCACAAAAAATACGCATAAAATATTATTCTAAAAAAGTTGACATCACTGTTATTATGGGTTAATATAATAACAGAACATTCGTTCGTGATTCTTTGATTCTTTGATTGTTTTATAAGAGCTTAATGTGTTTATCTATTATAATAAATAAGATGCCTATGGCATTAGGGAGGTTTATATGGCTAAAGATAATAAAATTAAGGCCTTAGAGACTGCTGTTGCTCAGATAGAGAAGCAGTTTGGCAAGGGTTCTATTATGAAACTTGGTGACACTGACATCAACATGAATGTTGAGACAATTCCTACCGGATCTATAAGTCTAGATATTGCTCTAGGTCTTGGGGGTATTCCTAAGGGAAGAATTATTGAGATCTATGGTCCTGAATCATCAGGTAAGACTACTGTTGCTTTACATATGGTGGCTGAAGTTCAAAAACTAGGTGGAATTGCAGGCTTTATTGATGCAGAACATGCCCTTGATCCAGCATATGCCAAGAATATCGGAGTTGATATCGATAATCTATATATTTCACAACCTGATTGCGGAGAGCAGGCACTGGAGATTACAGAGACAATGGTTCGCTCTGGTGCAGTAGATATCGTTATTGTTGACTCCGTTGCTGCTTTAGTACCAAGAGCTGAGATTGATGGGGAGATGGGAGATTCCCATATGGGAGTTCAAGCAAGACTTATGTCACAGGCACTTAGAAAGCTTACTGCTGTAATAAGCAAATCCCAATGTATAGTAATCTTTATCAATCAGCTTAGAGAAAAGATTGGTGTTATGTTTGGTAATCCAGAGACAACTACAGGAGGCCGTGCTCTAAAGTTCTACTCCTCAGTTCGTCTTGATGTACGTAGGATTGAATCCTTAAAACAGGGTGGGGAGATTATAGGTAATCGTACTAGAATTAAGATTGTAAAGAATAAGATTGCACCTCCATTTAAAGAAGCTGAATTCGATATTATGTTTGGTAAAGGAATATCTAGAGAAGGGGATATCCTTGATTTAGCTTCTAATATAGATATAATTAATAAAAGTGGTGCTTGGTATTCATATAATGATGCCAAGATTGGACAGGGAAGGGAGAACGCCAAGCAGTTTCTTCGCGAAAATCCCGAGATATTCCATGAGGTAAGTGAAAAAGTTCGTGAGCATTATGGAATAGAAACATCTGTAAAGTATGATGAAAGTATAGAAGAATAATAAATATTATTTAAGCTGTCCATATCAATAGAAGGATAAAAAACCTCTGATGAAATGGACAGCTTTTTATGGAGTAAATATGACAATAACAAGTATAGAGGAAATCTATGTAGGCAGAAGCAAAAAGAAAATCGCTTATAAGATATACGCAGATGAGGCTTATCTTTTCTTGCTATATAGTCAGGATATCAGACAATATAATTTAAAAGTGGGAGAAGAAATTAACGGCTTACTATATGATAAAATTGTAGAAGAGACAGTATATCGCCGGGCAAAACAAAGAGCCTTAGCAACCTTAAAGCGTACAGACAAAACAGAATATGAGATAAGAATAAGATTAAAAGATGCACATTACACTAATGACATAATAGACATGACTATAGAATACCTTAAAAATTATAACTACATAAATGATGAGAGGTATGCATCTAATTATATTCGTTTTTATAAATTAAGTAGAAGTAAGTTTGTTCTTAGAAGGAAACTCATAGAAAAAGGTATAAATAAAGATTTATTAGAAGAGATTATTTCTAAAGAATATTTAGTAATGGACCATGAGATAGATCCAGAAATAATAGCTCTTAATAAAGCTATTAGCAAAAAGTATTCCGATATCTCATCTTTATCATGGCAGGAAAAACAAAAATTAATATCATCCTTATATCGCAAAGGATTTGCCATTGATAAAATTCAATCCCATTTAAAGGACATTGAAACTTGCAATTAATATTAATTTGTAATACAATAAAATTGGCATAAAATTGGATTTATACTACATTTTGAAAATGGAGGGCTAAAAATGTCTAATACAACACAACTATCAGCAAGAGAAAGAATTACAACCTTGCTCGATGGCAATAGTTTTGTTGAAATCGGTGCACTAGTAACCAAGAGAAGTACTGATTTTAACCTTGAGCAAAAAGATGTTCCAAATGATGGCGTTATTACAGGCTATGGACTTATTGATGGCAAACCTGTCTATGTATACAGTCAGGATTCATCATCTTTAGGTGGTTCCATAGGTGAAATGCATGCCAAAAAAATTGCTCATGTATACGATTTAGCACTTAAGATAGGAGCTCCTGTCATTGGCCTTATTGATTCAACAGGTATGAGATTACAGGAAGCTACTGATGCATTAAACGGCCTTGGAGTTATCTACCAGAAGCAAGTTATGGCTTCGGGAGTTATTCCACAGATCAGCGCTATATTTGGTAATTGTGGCGGTGGACAAGCAGTTATGGCATCCTTAAGTGATTTTTTATTTATTGAGAATAAAAATGCTAGACTATTCTTACAAACCCCTGATTCATTACAGGGTAATTACAAACAGAAGTTAGATACCTCAAGTGCAGATTATAATTCCAAGTATGGCACTGTAGATTATGTAGGTTCTACTGATGTAGAAGTACTAAATAAAATACGTGAGTTAATTAATGTTCTTCCGTCAAATAATGAAGATGACGGTTGCTTTACAGAATGTAATGATGATTTAAATCGTATTCTACCTGAATTTGCCAATGAATTGGAAGATACGAAAAGAGCTATCATTGATATCTCTGATAATAATTATTTCTTTGAAACCAAATCCCAATATGCCAAGGAAATGGTCACAGGATTTATTCGCTTAAACGGAGTAACAGTTGGTGCTATAGCCAACCGTACAAAGATATTAGATGATACAGGAAAAGTAATAGAAAATTTTGATTCTACACTTAGCACAGATGGATGCAAGAAAGCCTCTGCTTTTGTTCGTTTCTGTGATGCTTTCCAAATCCCTATCCTTACACTTACCAATGTCAGTGGTTATAAGGCTGATGTAGATGAGGAAAAGACAATTGCAAAAGCTGCAGCTGAACTTACCTATGCTTTTGCAGATGCAACTGTAGCAAAGGTTAATCTTGTTATAGGTAAAGCTTATGGAAGTGCTTATATTAATATGAACTCTAAACATATTGGATGTGATTATGTGTTTGCTTTACCTGATGCACAGATTGGTATGATGGATGCAAAATTAGCAGCACAGATTATGTATGACGGGGAAAAAGATGAAGTTATTAATGAAAAAGCCTCAGAATATGCATCACTTCAAAACGGAGCCCTTTCAGCAGCAAGACGGGGATATGTAGATAATATTATTGAACCGGACACAGTTAGAAAACATCTTATATATGCATTTGAAATGTTATTTACAAAAACCGAAGCAAGGCCAGTTAGAAAGCATGGTTCTTTTTAGAAAAATTCAATCATAGAAAGGTTTGATTCAAATTATGACTATAGTTAATAACGGTATATCAAAATCTATGATCCTTCTTTCCCAGGAGCCTTTATCTGAACGGCTAAAAATGGCATCATTAAATACTCTTCTTGGTATGGGCATTGTATTTATTGTATTAGCATTAATGGTAATGCTTATTAGCTTATTTAAATATTTACCAAAACCTTATGAAAAACAAATAAATAAGCAGGACAATATTGAATCTACTGCTGTAGAAAATACAAATGCTCAGGCAACAAGTTTTGAAGAAGCCAACCTAATGAATGATCAAGAACTTGTAGCTGTAATTACAGCTGCAATAGCTGCCTATCAATCTGAATATAGTGTAATAAGTTCAGGTGATATTTTAGCCGGTGGTTTTGTTGTCCGTTCCATTCGTAAAGTTAATAGAAGATAGTAAAAACTAAAAAAGAACGGTTTTTATATACCAGATAACAAGGAGGATTTTAATCATGAAAAATTATACAATTACGGTTAATGGTAATACTTATGAAGTATCTGTAGAAGAAAACAGTGGAAGCCCTGTTGCATATACAGCTCCAGCACCTACCCCTGTAGCAGCACCAGCTCCTAAGGCTCCGGTTCAACAATCTGCACCGGCCGCACCAGCTGCTGCACCGGCTCCTAAGGCTGCATCTGGAGCTAGTGGTAGTAAGAAAGTTTCTTGTCCTATGCCTGGAAAGATCTTATCCATAAAGGCTACGGTTGGAAGTCCTATAAAGAAGGGTGAAGTTCTTCTAATTCTTGAAGCTATGAAGATGGAAAATGAAATCGTTGCTCCCGAAGATGGTGTTGTTGCTAGCATAAACGTCACTGCTAATCAGTCAGTGGAGGCAGGAGATTTACTAGCTACTTTAAATTAATCAGCTTAAATTTAATGGTAAATATAAAGTAAATCACCATATATAGGGAGGGCAAATATGGACTATTTAATAAACACATTGGTAAATTTAGCAGAAGCATCTGGTTTTAGTCAGATAACTTATAAAAATGTAATTATGATAGTAGCCGCATGTGGTCTACTATATCTGGCTATAAAAAAAGATTTTGAACCGCTTTTGCTTATACCAATCGCCTTTGGTATGTTACTAGTTAATCTATTTCCAGCTATTATGGCTGAACCCACAATAAGTGATA
>JAAYNY010000134.1 GCA_012520635.1 Clostridiales bacterium
CAATTACAGAAGTAAACAATGGAGGAAGGGTGTTTTATATGGTAGAGAAGAAAAATATTTTGACATATGAGGGTCTACGAAAACTAGAAGAAGAAATTCATGATTTAAAGGTTAATAAACGTAAAGAAGTGGCTCAGAAGATTAAGGAAGCCAGAGAGCAGGGGGATTTATCAGAGAACGCTGAGTATGATGCAGCTAAGGATGAACAAAGAGAAATCGAGGCAAGAATTGAAGAAATTGATAAAATATTAAGAAATGCAGAAGTTGTTCTTGAAGATGAAGTGGATGTTAATGTTATAAATATAGGTTGCAAAGTTAGATTATATGATTTAGAGTATAATGAAGAACTAGAATATAAGATTGTAGGCTCCACAGAAGCCAATAGTATAAAGGGTAAGATATCAAATGAATCACCTTTGGGAATGGCCTTAATTGGAAGACATCCTGGGGATATTGTAGATGTGGAGACACAAACAGGAACAATTCAATATAAGATATTGGAGATACAAAAATCTAATTAGTTTTGGATATACTTACAGTAATAGAGGAGAATTAATATGTCTGATGAGTTAAAGCAAATGGAACAAGATATTAATGAATTACGGAAGGTTAAGTTTGATAAGCTAAAAGAGCTTCAGAAAAATGGGAAGGACCCATTTCAGATAATGAAATATGATGTTAGTCATCACTCCGCAGATATAATTAAGAATTACGATGAACTTGAAGGGAAAAACGTATCAATTGCTGGACGCATAATGACTAAAAGGGTCATGGGTAAGGCTTCTTTCTGCAATATTAGGGATATAAAAGGTGACATTCAAGCTTATATCAAAAGAGATGATATAGGTCAGGAAGCCTATGCAGAATTTAAAAAGTTTGATATAGGAGATATCGTAGGTATTCAAGGACCAGTTTTTAGAACTAAAACTGGTGAGATATCAGTTAAAGCCGATAGTATTGTCCTATTATCTAAGAGTCTTCAGATTCTACCAGAGAAGTTCCATGGACTTAAAGATACGGACACCAGATATAGACAAAGATATATTGACTTGATTGTCAATCCAGAAGTAAGGGATACATTTATTAAGAGGTCTTTAATTATCCGTGAGATAAGAAGATATTTAGATGATATGAATTTTATTGAAGTGGAGACTCCGGTACTGGTGCCCAATGCTGGTGGTGCAGCTGCAAGACCGTTTAATACCCATCATAATGCTCTTGATCAAGATATTAAATTAAGAATATCCTTGGAATTATACCTAAAGAGGCTGATTGTTGGAGGTATGGAGAGGGTTTATGAGATAGGTAGGGTATTCCGTAATGAAGGCTTATCTGTAAGACACAATCCAGAATTCACCTTGTTAGAGCTATATCAGGCTTATACCGATTACCATGGAATGATGGATTTGGCAGAAGATTTATTTAGAACCGTGGCCCAAAGAGTATTGGGAACAACTGTTATTACCTACGAAGGTGTAACTATTGATTTATCCAAACCTTTTGAGAGGTTGACCATGGTTGAGGCAGTTAAAAAATATGCCAATATAGATTTTGATCAAATTCCTGATGAAGCGGCTGCTAAGGCCCTGGCTAAAGAACATAATATTGAGTTTGAAGATAGACATAAGAAAGGTGATATATTAAACCTGTTCTTTGAGACATATGTAGAAGAACATTTAGTGCAACCAACCTTTATTATGGACCATCCAGTTGAAATATCACCTCTTGCTAAAAAGAAACCTGGTAATCCTGAATATACAGAGAGATTTGAGCTCTTTATAACTAAGAGAGAGATGGCTAATGCTTTCTCTGAATTAAATGATCCCTTGGATCAAAGAGAACGTTTCGAAGCTCAGGAAGCCCTTAGAGCTGCAGGTGACGAGGAAGCTAATAGTATGGACGAGGATTTCATTACAGCCCTTGAATATGGTATGCCTCCTACAGGTGGTATAGGAATCGGAATAGATAGGCTAGTTATGCTTCTGACTGATTCCTCTGCGATTAGGGACGTGCTCTTATTCCC
>JAAYNY010000135.1 GCA_012520635.1 Clostridiales bacterium
AGATGATAGTACTTATATATTTTTAATCTGACTCCCTATTCCCATCAAAAAGAAATCCTGGAGGATCTTAGGGTAGAAAGAGAAGAATATGGATCTAATAAGAACCTAGTTGTAGCAGCCACAGGGGTGGGAAAAACCATAGCCACAGTATTTCCCTCTGTAAAGGCAATGGGTATGGGTCTGGTCACCAAGATATTCTATCTAACTGCCAAGACTATTACCAGGACAGTGGCAGAAGATACCTTTAATTTGCTAATGAACCATGGACTCCATATGAAAGTAACCACTATTACAGCTAAAGAAAAGATATGTATTCTTGACAAGCCAGACTGTAATCCTACATCATGTCCCAGGGCCAAGGGACATTTTGACAGGGTTAATGATGCTGTCTTTGATTTAGTAACCAATGAGAATGAGATAACAAGAGACTTGATACTAAGCTATTCTAAAAAACATAATGTATGTCCTTTTGAGATGTCTTTAGATGTGACCTTGTGGTCAGATGCAATTATATGTGATTATAATTATGCCTTTGATCCTAATGTTTATCTTAGAAGGTTCTTTAATAATGACAAGCAAGAAGACTATGTTTTTCTCATAGATGAGGCTCATAATCTTGTAGATAGGGCAAGGGAAATGTATAGTGCTACCCTTTGCAAGGATGATTTTCTAATTGTAAAAGGGTTTGTAAAAGACATAAATCCCAAGCTAAGTAAGTTACTTAGTACTTGTAATAAAGATCTATTAACACTTCGTAGGGAATGTGATGAGTTTGAACTAGTAGAGGATATAAGTGTATTTTGCATGCATTTAATGCAGCTAATGACAGAGTATGAAACATTCCTACAGGAATACAATTCTGATGATAGAGATGAACTATTGCAGCTTTATATGGATATAAGGAACTTCCTAAATATATATGAAATCCTTGATGATTATTACACCATATATACTGATTATGATGAAAATGATAGGTTTAGAATAAAGCTTCAATGTATGGATCCATCTAGAAATCTTACAAAATATTATGAAAAAGGCAGGAGTGTCATACTGTTTTCTGCAACACTACTACCAATTAAATACTACAAGGAACAGTTGGGGGGTAAAGAAGATGACTATGCAGTATATGCCCCTAGCTCATTTATTGTAAGTAATCGGCTTATTATGGTGGCTAGTGATGTTAGTACAAAATATAGCCGTAGGAATGAAAGGGAATATAGAAAAATACTTGATTATATTAAGAGTTTTGTTAATAAAAGGATAGGCAACTATATGGTATTCTTCCCCTCTTACCAGATGATGGACTTACTTGCAGATATGGCTAGTGATGAAATAGCTGGTCTTGTGATGCAAAAGTCTAATATGACAGAAGAAGAACGTGAGGCTTTCTTAGAGGGGTTTGTAGAAAATCCAAAGGAAAGCAGAGTTGGCTTTTGTGTAATGGGAGGAATATTTAGTGAAGGAATAGACCTAAAAAACAGTAGGTTAATAGGTGCCATTATAGTGGGAACGGGACTTCCTATGGTATGTAATGAAAGGGAATTATTTAGAGGATATTTTGATGAAAGAAATGGACGTGGATTTGATTATGCTTACCTTTATCAGGGCATGAATAAGGTCCTCCAATCAGCCGGAAGAGTTATTCGGACTAAAGAGGACCGTGGTGCAATTCTTTTATTGGATGATAGATTTCTTAAAGCTGAATATTATCAGCTATTTCCAAAGGAATGGTTTCCCTTTGAACCGGTAAACCCTACCACAATGGATAGGATGCTTTCTGACTTTTGGAATGTTTAATAATATATTGAGCCACTGTTGTATCTATAGTCAGATTCACTAGATAAGAAATTCCTTCCTGAAATAAAACGGTAAATTCCATTGGTTAGATAGAATAAACCTGCTCCAATTATACCACCGATGAAGGCGTATACCACATCATCAATATCGAATCTGGTGGGAATTTGGAAGTACTGAATTAATTCAATTATTGATGGAAGGAAGAGTAAGGCTATAAACTTAACTAATTTCGGAGTTTTACGAAGTATTAATATTATATAATAGCCATAGGGTACATATGTTAGTGTTCTAACAAATAAGTAGGTCAAAATATCAGATAGGGGTATCAAATCATTTATATAATCCTCAATCTGTGTTGCAATTGACCAAAAAGGTGTAAAGTTTAACTGCTTTGATGCCATAGGATATGCCCATGGAAATGCATCTTGATAAAAGTTACCATATACAAGAATTCCTAAATAGATCAATACAAAAATAATACTTACATTACGATAGAATGAATTGAAATTCTCATGCCTAGATCCACCATCAAGCATGCTATGAACAAAGCAGTAGAGGGTAGGCATGAACCAATTAATTATAATAATCCCATATAGTGAATTGGTAGTGGGAAGAAAATCACCTCGGTAGGTTAATAATGTAATAAGTATAGATATAAATAATATTAATAGTGTGTATATAAAACAGGACTCATATGTCAATGATCTTTCTAACAATACATGGGTACATATTACAACGATTAGACCACCGATTCCAAGAACAAGATAGGCTGGATCTAGGAAGTAATAAGCCGTATACTGAATAAAAATGCTAATAATACTTAAGAAGACAATCATTGAGGATAGTTCCATGTGGGAACGCCTGTGCATAGTAACACCCGCTTTCATTATATTATCATTCGTATTTTTTGAGGAATGCATTTAACCTTTATATGTGAACTGTATGCTGGAACTTCTCCATCTGTATGAATGGTTGATTCCATATTTGAAATAATTTCAATGCTTGAACAATTATAAGTTTCTATCCCTTTAAAAATAACATGCTTACCAAGGAGAATGGTAGGTAAAAGTAAAAGGACAAGTATCTTAGGTAATCCATGTACAAGACATATGGCTAGTTTGCCATCTGTTGGATCCGCATGGGGAGCCATCTTACAACCGCCCCCTTCGAATTTGTGAATCATATTGGATATAAGGAGAACCTTCTTATGCTTAATACTTCTAGAATTATCAATTATAACTGTTGTATCCATAAGTTTTGTACTGAACACCTGTTTAACTGCAATTATTAAATATAAGAACTTTCCAAGTCCAAATCTATTTAAAATTCTTTTTAGCTTGAATGATGAGGATTGTGACTCTATACAGACATTGGCATCATAACCAATGCCACTTGAACATCCAAACTTTCTAGCTTCAATGTCTTTATCTAAAAAGCTAATCTCCCCATAATCCAGATACATAAACTTATTAGGCTTTATTACATTTGCTAAAGCTTTCAATGGGTTTTTGGGAATCTTTAAGCTCCTTGCCAAATCATTGCTAGAGCCAGAAGGGATATAACCTAGCAAGATCTCATCAAAATTATCAATTCCATTAATAACTTCATTAAAGGTACCATCTCCACCTATGACAACTATATTCTTAATACCTTCATTGTTCTGACAAATATCCTTAACAAGTTCCATGGCATGCTTAATGTATTTTGTGAAATTAGCTGTATAAGCTATGTTTTGGCGATCCAGCTCATTCTTAACTGTCCACCAACAGCGGATTCCTTTGCCACTGCTTGATTTAGGATTAATAATAAAGTGATACATCTATGTAGTCTCCCTTGTCCATATGTCGTAATTTAAATCATAGTTAAATATTAAATGATATTAGTTTTATTGTCAATAATTTGCACCCTTAAAATAGTGTAAAGAGTTTCTTTTTCTATACAGGCACAGAATTGTCCTTTTCTCATAATATATATAGAACGAAAGAGTATATTATGTTCGCTGACCAATATTTGAAAGGAGTATTTAGATGGATAGACGTATGTATCGCAGTAATTCCCGTGGTAGGTATGTAGCACCATATAGACCACAGGAACCGGTATGCAAAGACCTAGTATCACCGGATAAGGATTGTGGTCGTAATAAGGATAAAAATTATTGTGAAGATAACTTTAAACCTGAAAGATTCCCTATCGGAATGTGTTATGTCCCATGGCAATGTTTTAGGGACATATATGAAAATGAATTTGCAGCTTTAGCAAACGGAACATTATTTAAAGAATTGCAATATGATTGGTATGGAAGGGGTTGTTAGTAAGATGGATGTTAAAAACAGAGAAAAGTTATTTGGTTGTATTACTGCAACCAGCTTTGTTTTGGATGACTTAAGAATTTATCTAGATACCCATCCTACAGATCAAGAAGCACTAGATTATTGGGAAAAGGTAAGTAAAGTCAGAAAAGAAGCTGTTGAAGAATACACAAAATGTTTTGGACCTATTTACAGCTATGATGTTAAAAATAAGAACAAGTGGACTTGGGTAGAAGAACCTTGGCCTTGGGAAGGAAGGTGCTAGTGTATGTGGAGTTATGAAAGAAGATTGCAACATCCAGTAAATATTACATGCCGTAACCCTAGATTGGCCATGGTAATAATGAGCCAATTTGGCGGACCTGATGGTGAGCTAGCGGCCTCCATGCGTTACCTATCCCAGCGCTATTCCACCAAGAATAGAAAGGTTGCTGGTGTTTTAACGGATATAGGAACTGAAGAGTTGGCACATATGGAAATGGTCAGTGCCATTGTGCATCAACTTACTAAGGACATTACTCCACAGGAGATCATGGAGAGTGGATTTGATAAATATTATGTAGATCATACTTTAGGCTTGTGGCCACAGTCTGCTGGAGGTGTACCATTTACTTCAACATTCTTCCAAAGTAAAGGCGATATAATAACCGACCTTATAGAGGATATGGCAGCAGAGCAAAAAGCAAGAACAACCTATGACAATATCTTGCGTTTAGTTCATGATCAAGAAGTCTGTGATCCTATCAAATTCTTAAGACAAAGAGAAATCAATCATTTCCAAAGATTTGGTGAAGCCCTTCGTATCGTCCAGGATGAGCTTGATTCTAAGAACTTCTATGCAGTAAACCCTGATTATCTACCAGATCTTTGCAAATAAAGTTAGAACAGATATAGCTTAATTAGCAGGGCGTATATGTGTTTATAGAATTAAAGTAAAAACATATATACGCCTTTTTTAGACATAATTAGAACTTTCATAAAATAATTCTTGACAATTGCTCCTAGTCATATTATTATATTAACACATTAATACGATAAACCGTTGATAAAGAAGAGTAAGCTTAAGTACGAATTTCAGAGAGTCGCTGGTGGTGAGAATGCGGTATTAAGTCTTTAGCTGAATGGGCTTTTGAGGGCAACCCGAACTAAGAGTAGGCGTTGACGGACACCATTACCGTTATGTGGATGGCATATATAATATGTATATGACAGAGGTGGACAATGAAGTATTTCAATTGTCAAGTTGAGTGGTACCGCGGATAGTATTCGTCTCAAGTATTTTAATACTTGGGGCTTTTTTTATTATCAAAAAACTGTCAGCCAGAATAAATCTGGTCTATAAAAGCAAATTAAATAATAATAGGTAAATGATTAGGAGGATGAATGATGAAGAAAAGGATAATTTCAATTGTTATGATATCAGTTCTAGCAGTAACACTTATGGCAGGATGTTCTGCCAAGAAGCAAGATAAGATAGTAATAGGAATTGGTCAGTTTGCTGAACATGGTTCCTTAGATAACTGTAGGGAAGGGTTTATAGCTGGACTTGCCCAAGCAGGTTATAAAGAGGGAGAAAATCTTAAGATTTATTATGAGAATGCTCAATCAGATACAAATATGACATCTCAGATATCTAATAATTTTGTATCTAAAAAGGTGGATTTAATCGTTACTATTGCCACCCCTATGGCGCAAAGTGCCTTTGGTGCCACAAGGAACACTGATATACCTGTAATCTATACTGCGGTTACTGATCCTATTAAAGCAGAACTTGCTAAGCTTGATGGTTCTCCCAATGGTAATACTACTGGAACAAGTGATAAGTTACCTGTTGATGAACAACTGAAGATGATTAGACAGATACTACCTGAGGCTAAGAAGATTGGAATTATGTATAGTACTAGTGAAGTTAACTCCCTGTCGACAATAGAGGAGTATAAAGCAGTTGCCGCTGATTATGGTTTTGAGATAGTTGAAAGTGGTATTTCAACCACAGCCGATATACCATTGGCAGCAGATAGCCTTTTAGAGAAGGTTGATTGTATTAATAATTTAACTGACAATACTGTAGTAAGTGCCTTGCCAATAATTTTAGATAAGGCTTCCAAGAAAAACATACCAGTCTTTGGCAGTGAGATTGAACAGGTTAAGATTGGATGTCTAGCATCCATGGGATTGGATTACTTTGATCTTGGAGTGCAGACAGGAAAAATAGCAGCTCAGGTTATTGGCAAAGAAAAAGAGGCAAGGGAAATTAATTTTGAGATTATAGATGAATTTGCTTTCTATGGCAATACTGCTGTGGCAGACAATTTAGGAATTATTCTACCTGATGAACTTGTTTCAAGTGCTAAAGAAATGTTCGATACTATTGTAGAAGAATAAAGGGCACATATATGATATAAGTTTTTGTAAGAATAGATTATTATAAGCTTTGATATTATATCACATAAGAAGGTATGGAAAATACACTTGTAACATAAGGAGGAAGGAAATGCTAACACTAATTATTGGTATACTGGAGGAAGGATTAGCTTATGGCGTCTTAGCACTTGGAGTATACATAACTTATAAAATATTAGATTTTCCTGATTTGTCGGTGGATGGGACCTTTCCCTTGGGAGGTGCAGTAACTGTTGCTCTTATTAGTATGGGTCTTAATCCTTTGATAGCATTATTAGCTTCCTTTCTCATAGGTGCATTTGCAGGGATGATAACAGGAATAATCCATGTTAGGTTTAGAGTTAGGGATATGCTTTCCGGTATTATTATGATGACAGGCCTTTATTCCGTTAATCTAAGAATAGCTGGAAGTGCTAATGTAGCCATTTTTACTAAGGATTCAATTTTTGATAACAGCTTCATAGACAGAGTGGTTCCAGAAGGATTTCGTCCATATCTAGTGGTGACACTCCTATTTGTGATAGTCTTAATCATGAAGATCTTGTTAGATGTTTATCTTAAGACAAAATCAGGTTACCTATTAAGGGCTGTTGGTGATAATGAAACAGTGGTAACATCACTAGCAAAGGATAAGGGAACTATTAAGATTATAGGACTTTCCATAGCCAATGGATTTGTTGCCATGTCTGGAGGCATATTTGTTCAGAGGAATGGATTTTTTGAGATAAGCATAGGAACAGGAGCTCTTGTTGCAGGTGTGGCCAGTGTAATTATTGGAATTAACTTGCTTGGTAAGGTGTCTTTTTTAAAGGCAACAACAACTGTAATCCTTGGATCCATTCTATATAAGACCTGTGTGCAAATCGCCATATCCTTTGGACTAGTATCTCAGGACAGAAAACTAATTACAGCAATATTGTTCTTAATAATTCTAATTACAAGTAATGGTAGAAAGAGGAGGGTGAAGGCACATGCTTAGATTAATTGATATCAACAAGTATTATAATCCTGGAACTGTCAATGAGATGTGCCTATTTGATGGCTTTAACCTTGATATCAGAGAAGAGGAATTTGTATCGGTTGTAGGCAGTAATGGTTCAGGTAAAACCTCTATGCTAAATATTATATGTGGTAGTATACCTGTTGATAATGGAAAAATTGAAATTAACGGGACTGATATTACTAATATGCCTGAATACAAAAGGCAGATGAGGATTGGAAGGGTATACCAGAATCCTGCCCTTGGAACATGTCCTAATATGACAATTTTGGAGAATATGTCCTTAGCTGATAACAAAGGAAAATCATTTAATCTGCAACTAGGTACCAATAAAAAAAGAATAAATGGATACAGGGAGACTCTTAGTAGATTAGGTTTGGGTCTTGAAGAAAAAATGGATGTTACAGTAGGCACCCTATCTGGTGGCCAAAGACAGGCTTTGGCCATGATTATGGCAACCATGACACCTATTGAGTTTCTTATACTAGACGAGCACACTGCAGCCCTAGATCCAAAAACTGCAGAACTTATTATGGAGCTTACAAGAGATATAGTAAAAGAAAAGAAGCTTACTACTATAATGGTTACCCATAACCTTCGTTATGCAGTTGAATACGGTAATCGTTTACTTATGATGCATCAAGGGGAGCTTGTTCTTGATAAATGTGGAGAAGAAAAACACGCCCTTGAAGTAGATGATATTCTTGATAAATTTAATAAAATTAGTATTGAATGTGGAAACTAATAGAGTCCTAAGGAAGCTGTCATTTATTTATTAACTGCCTTGACGATGAATTATTACCATGTTAAAATAGTTTAGCAATTAAACATTGTATAAGGAGGACTATTATGAATAATCTGTTAGTAGCACAATCCGGAGGCCCAACAGTTGCTATAAATGCTACTCTTGTTGGTGTATTACAGGGAGTACGTGCTAGCGGTAAAGTAGATAAGGTATTTGGTGCTAAGAATGGTATAGAGGGTGCAATCAATGATAATCTTTTGGATTTAAATGAACTTGTTAAGGACACACAGGCTTTGGATACTCTAACATATACACCTTCTTCAGCATTAGGCTCTTGTAGATTCAAGATGAAGGACTGGAGAGAAGATGAAGAGACCTATAAGAAGATTACTGATACATTTAAGAAGCATGGTATCAAGTATTTTATCTATATAGGTGGAAATGACTCCATGGATACTGTTGATAAGCTTTCAGAGTATTGTAAAGTTAATAACCTAGACTATTATATAATGGGTGCTCCTAAGACAGTTGATAATGATCTTAACTTAACAGATCATAGCCCTGGATTTGGATCCGCAGCAAAATATGTTGCAACTACAATATCTGAGTTAGAAAGAGATATTAATGTATATGATGTACCAGCGGTAACAATTGTTGAAGTTATGGGTAGAAACGCTGGATGGCTTACAGCAGCGTCAGCTTTATCAAGAGTTAATGGTGGGTCAGGTGCAGATTTAATCTATTTATGTGAGAAAGAACTTGATTATGACAAATTTATTCAGGATGTTAAGGATAAACTAGCTAAGAAACCTGGTATATTAGTTGCCATTAGTGAAGGTCTTAAGGACACAAGCGGTGCATATGTATCAGATAGGACATCCAGTGGTGCGGTAGATAACTTTGGCCATAAATATGTTGCCGGTGCAGCAAGGGCTCTTGAGCAAGTTGTCCGTGAAGAAATAGGATGTAAAGTTCGTGCTATTGAACTAAATCTTATGCAAAGATCTGCTGCTCACATTGCAAGTGAGACAGACATAATGGAATCTCTAATGCTTGGACAGAGAGCATTTAATGGAGCTGTTAACGGAGAAACTGCTAAGATGTCAGCTATTAAGAGACTTAGCAATGATCCATATCGTGTAGAATTTGTATTAGTACCTGTTAGCGAAGTAGCAAATCATGAGCAAAAGGTACCTTTAGACTGGATTACACCAGAAGGAAATGATGTGACAGAAGAAATGATGACATACCTTAAGCCTCTGATTGTAGGAGAAACCAATATCAAATACGAGAATGGAATCCCCAAACAATATAGAATATACTAAAAGGTGTTTTAATTAATAAAAGATAAGGAGCTTGTGGCTAATGTCCACAAGCTCCTAGTTTTATATTGAAACTTCCTTTTTATTATTGTTATTCTACCAGAATAGGTGATCTTCTAGTTTAACACTGTTTTTCTTTTTATTATATCCTTTTTTTACAGCCATTTTATATGCATGGAAATACAGTCGATCTCCTATATTGTTTTCTCCTGAAAGGGCGGCTTTAGCTGCCTTAATTGTTAGCTTGTGTGATTTTGATGAGTAGTTTTCATAATTGGAAAGTTGTTTTTTGAGAGAACCATTCTTTGCAACTGAAAACTGACCTGGTTGGTATATAACATCTTTCATAGTGTTGGGGAACTTTTTGGACTTCATCCTATTTAACACTACATTGGCCACAGCAAGCTTTCCTTCGTAGCTTTGATCACCTGCTTCTGAATGAACCAAACAGGCTAAGAGTTTAAGCTCTTCTTCGGTATAATCTGTCTCATCCCTTTGTTTGATTTCGGTTTCTTTTTTTGCCTTTTCTTCAGCTTGTTTTTTTCTGAGTTTTTCTTCTTCTTCTTTTTGTAATTTTAAAAGTTCTTCTTCCTCTTTTTTAGAAATAGCCTTTTCAAAATCCACTAATAATTCTACATGTTCTTTACTAACATAACCTACAAGGTTGTCATCGCTTATATCTATCTTTACCCATTCATCTAGTACTTCTACCACAGGGTAACGTTCGTTTTGGTATACTACTGTTATTTTTTTAGACTCAGAATCCGGTTCCTTTCTTACATTTAAACCGCTGGCATTTACAGATATCCTATGGGAACCATAATTATTAATCAGTTCATCATCAGGAATTCCTGTCTTTAAATAATCCGACTTAACATAACCTTTAACACTGCCAGATTCTATATAATACCAATCCCCAACATTATCTAATATTATAGCCGCTGAGTCTTTGTAAAGCTTGCCCATAATCTTGCTATCTGTAGTTGCTTCTTCTCTGATATTTACGAAAGAACCTGCTATAGATATTCCTATATTAGAATATATGGATATCTCTTCGTCTTGGTTTTCATTAGGTTCAGTGTTTTCAGTGTCAGTTGTATCAATTATATCAGTTGTATCA
>JAAYNY010000136.1 GCA_012520635.1 Clostridiales bacterium
GAGGGAGATACTCATCATCATAAGGGTTGCCAGTGTCATGACAACTAAATAAGAAATAAGCCTTAGGAGGATAAGATATAAGTGGATGTGTTAAAGAAAGTTCAGATAAAAGAACAAGAGCCTGAAGTTAGGGTTAATAATTTTGAAGAAGTATGTTTAGGTTATTCTATAGAAGAAGCCATAGAAGAGGGAAGCCGTTGTATTCAGTGTAAGAATCCAAGATGTGTAAAAGGGTGTCCCGTTTCAATAGATATTCCAGGATTTATAAAGAAGATAGTAGATAAGGATATAAAGGGTGCTTTTGAGGTGATTAATGAGTATTCTTCCCTACCGGCTGTATGTGGCAGGGTCTGTCCTCAGGAAGTTCAATGTGAACAAGTTTGTATAAGAGGTATTAAGGGAGAACCTGTAGCCATTGGTAAACTAGAAAGATTTACTGCAGATTGGGCCAGGGAGAATAATGTAATGCCAGAGTCTAAAAGTACTCCAAATGGAAGAAAGGTTGCTGTAATTGGCTCTGGACCTGCAGGCCTTTCTTGTGCAAGAGAGTTGGCCAATTGGGGCTATAATGTAACAATCTTTGAGGCTCTTCATGAACCAGGAGGGGTATTGGTTTATGGTATCCCAGAGTTTAGGTTACCTAAAGAAAGAGTAGTTAAGCCTGAAATTGAGAATGTCAAGGCTTTAGGAGTAAAGATTGAAACCAATGTTATTGTGGGTAAGACAGTTACTATAGATGAATTAATGGACGTGGAAGGTTATGAAGCAGTATTTATAGGTTCAGGAGCTGGTCTTCCTAATTTCATGGGAATACCGGGTGAAAATGCTAATGGAGTGTTTTCTGCCAATGAATATCTAACTAGAAATAACCTTATGAAAGCATTTGATAGGACTTATGATACTCCAATTATCACAGGTGGTAGAGTTGCTGTGGTAGGTGGAGGTAATGTAGCTATGGATGCGGCTAGAACAGCCCTTAGGCTTGGAGCTGAGGTTACCATAGTATATAGAAGAGGTGAATCCGAACTTCCTGCTAGGACTGAAGAAGTCCACCATGCAAAAGAAGAAGGGATTAAATTTATGTTTTTGACCAACCCCAAAGAAATACTTGTAAATGAAAATGGTTGGGTAAAAGGTATGAAATGTGTTAGAATGGAGTTAGGTGAAGAGGATTCTTCAGGTAGGAGAAGGCCTGTAGAAATTGAAGGATCGGATTTTGTAATTGATGTGGATTCTGTAATTATGTCACTGGGAACCAGCCCTAATCCATTAATTTCATCAACAACAAAAGGTTTAGAAACTAATAAATATAAATGTATTATTGCTGATGAGACAACTGGGATGACATCAAGAGAGGGAGTATTTGCCGGGGGAGATGCTGTAACAGGTTCAGCAACAGTTATACTAGCTATGGGGGCTGGTAAGGCAGCAGCAAAAGCTATAAATCAATATTTGAAATCAAAAGATTCATAATATTTAATAATTAAAGCTTATAATGGGGGATTACTTTTAACAATGGAGGGTGTATGGACACATTTATTATGGACCAGACGGCTAGGCTAATGATATTATTTTTGGCAGTATTTATTTTGTTCGTACTAATCATAGTATTCATCCGGATAATTAGACTAAGACAAAAACTTGCAAGGACTAATAAAGAGAAAGAAATATTAAATGCAAAGTGTTTAGAGATGGAGTCAATGTATAATGAAACATTGACTTCTTTAGGTGAACTTAATATCCGCTATGATGAGCTTAATAAGCATAAAGAAAGTATGAAGAAGTTGGCATATACAGATTATTTGACGGAGTTACCAAATCGTACAGCATTTACAGAAATGCTAGATAGTATAATGCTGACCCTTCGAAGCGATGAAATAATTGGCATTATGGATATTGATATAGATAATTTTAAGAATATTAATGATACCCTTGGTCATTCATATGGGGACGAATTATTAATCGATGTTACCCACCGCCTTAAGCAAGCCATTAATGAAAATGATTATTTAGCTCGAATTGGTGGAGATGAATTTGTAATTCTTACTCAAAATCTTGATGATACAGCATCTTATGAAGTAAAAATTAAAAAGGTAAGAAATGTTTTTAATTTTCCCTTCGTGCTTTCTACAAAGGAATATTTTGTGACCGTTAGCATCGGTGTTGGCTTTGCACCAAAGGATGGAAAAACAGCCCAGCAGATAATCAAGAATATGGATTCTGCCATGTATATGGCAAAAGCAAACGGTAAAAATACATATGCATACTTTGAGCCTGCTCTTAATCAGATGATTACAGATAAAATGGAACTTCAATCAGAGCTTAGAAAAGCTATAGACAATAAAGAATTTATTTTGCATTATCAAGCAAAGGTGGATATAAATAGTAAAAAGATAAGTGGATTTGAAGCCTTAATTCGCTGGAATCATCCAAGTAAGGGTTTGCTATATCCTAATGACTTTATATATTTAGCTGAAGAATCAGGTTTGATTGTGCCCATTGGAAAATGGGTTCTTAAGAATGCATGTAACCAGTTAAATAAGTGGAGCCAACTAGGTTACACAGATATTACTATGGGTGTGAATCTATCTGCTAGGCAATTTAAGGATAAAGATTTAATCCAGACCGTATATGAGATTATAAATGAAACTGGTATAGATGCAAAGCGCCTTGAACTTGAAATAACAGAGTCCGCCGCTTTAGAAGATATTGATTATACAATAGAAACAATTAAAGAAATACAAAAATTTGGCGTAAGTTTTTCTCTAGATGATTTTGGTACGGGCTATTCATCTATGAGTTATTTAAAGCGTTTACCAGTCAATAATCTTAAGATTGATAAGAGTTTTCTTGATACAATTATGGAGGATACCAGTGACCAAAAGATTGTACAGGCAATAATAAGCTTGGCTGAGAATCTAAATCTCAATGTTATAGCTGAGGGAGTAGAAAGATTTGAACAGGAAAAGTTTCTACAAGAAGCCAATTGTAATGAAGCTCAGGGATTTTTATATAGTAAGCCGGTACCAAAGGATGAAGCACAAGATTTCCTAAAAAACACTGGAACCATATAAAGAATATTTAGGAGTTATAAATTGAAAAGACAGATTAGAAAAAACTTATTTCTGTTGGTACAAAACATATTATATATGGCTTTTCTGACTTTGGACATTCTAGAAGCTAACATAGCTCTGTCAAATTATATAAAATTCACAGTAGTTGTTTTATGCTTCTTATATGTTTTATTTGCTAAGGGAAGTAGTAGACAGCAAAAGCTTTTGTCTTATGCCATGGTATTTACTGTAGTATCCGATGTATTTCTACTTTTGACTAATTATTATTTGTATGGTCTAGTGACCTTTATATTAGTTCAGCAGTTATATGGAATTAGAATTACAGAACTTATAGGTAGAAGGGCTTCCGGTGGAGGAACTTTTAATGGCAAGAAAAAACCACTGGATAAGTTTTTAGTAAGAATTGTAGTGTGTGTAGTAATTACTATTACCTTGATTATTATACTGTGGAAGTTTGGAGTTCCGGTAGATGGCTTGTTACTTGCAAGTGTATTTTATTTTATCAGTATAATCATTAATGTAGCACGGTGTATAAAGCTGTCCATTGATTTCTCTGCTGAGAAGGACATAAGATATTTTTCCATAGGTATGTTATTATTTTTGCTTTGTGATATCAATGTTGGCTTGTTTAATTTATCAAGCTTTATAAGTATGGGTTCTATATATAAGAATGTCTATAATATTTCATCAGTACTAATGTGGGCCTTTTATGCTCCTTCTCAAGTGATGATTGCATTAAGTGGTGACGAATATCATCTGGCAAAATAGACAAATAAATAAAAAATAATTATGTAAAAATATGTAAATAAATGCTTGCTATTGGCAGGCTTTTTTGTTATAATACGTCTATATACAATTCAATCCCGAATAGCGAGTCATGATTTTCTATTTTTCTAATTCATAATACCAAAATCTATGAAAATTTCATAAGGAGGAACGTCATTAATGCAAAATGCTGTAAAAGAAGAGTTATCGGACTATACTTCATTCATTAGCACTGTCAAGGAAAGTATTGAAGTAAGAATGGGAAAAGACTATCAAGTAAAGATATTTAAGGTGACGAAAAATAATTCTCTTGAACTTGACAGCTTAGTAGTACTAAAAGAGGGAAGAAATTTTGCTCCGAATATTTATCTTAATGCATATTACGAGTCCTATATGGCTGGAACCACCATGGAGGAGATTATAGATCGTTTATGTATGATTTATAAGCATTGTTCGATACCAATTCTACAAGACGACTTCGAATACACCCTAGAGAACATGAAACCTTTTATTTTTTTTCGTCTTGTTAGTTTTGATAGAAATTTAAAGTTACTAACACAGATTCCACATGTAAAGTTTCTGGATCTGGCAGTTACTTTTCATTGTTTAGTACGCAGTGAAGATGAAGCAATAGGAACTATTCGTATTACAAAAGAACATATGAAACTTTGGAAGATTAGCCTTGAAGATATTAAGGAGTTGGCATTTATTAATTCAAAAAGACTTTTTCCACCTGTAATTAGAACTATGGAAGATATGATTAACGGGATTATTCATAGGGACAATTTAAATGGTGGCACTTGTGATTTTGAATATATACCAAATGACTCTATTCCTATGTACATACTTACCAATGAAAAAGGTATTAATGGGGCATCCTGTATACTTTATAAAGATGTAATAAAAGACTTTGCAAATCTTATTAAATCCGATTTATATATTCTACCCAGCAGTATTCATGAATTAATTCTCATTCCAATGGAAAGTGCAATTGAAAAAGAAAGATTAAGTCAAATGGTAGTGGAGATAAATAGTTCTCAGGTACCTGTTGATGAAGTTCTTTCTGACCATGTATATATCTATTCTCGCAAAACTGATGCAATAACCATGTAAATTTCCGCAAAAATTTAATACTTTATGCCATTGACTGGAACCTTTTTGATCCTATTAATAAAGGTAAAGCACATTTTGTTAAAAAATCTACATTTAATATTTCATATTTTTCTATAATGTGCTATAATTGTTTACTGATGGACGAAAGCATTTTTAAAGTCAATATTATTTAAGAACAAAAGACCTTTTAGTTTTTTGGATTAAATTTAAGGAGGACATTTAATGGCAAGGAAAATGAAAACAATGGATGGAAATAATGCAGCCGCTCACGTTTCATATGCATTTACAGATTTGGCAGCAATCTATCCTATCACTCCTAGCTCAGTAATGGCTGAAGTGACAGATGTATGGTCAGCAGCGGGCAGGAAAAACATTTTTGGACAAGAGGTTAAGGTTGTTGAAATGCAGTCAGAGGCAGGTGCAGCAGGTACAGTTCACGGATCATTAGCAGCCGGAGCTTTAACAACTACTTATACTGCATCACAAGGATTATTATTAATGATTCCTAATCTGTATAAAATTGCTGGTGAGTTGCTTCCGGGTGTATTCCATGTATCAGCCCGTGCTTTAGCAAGTCATGCATTATCTATATTCGGTGATCACTCTGACGTTTATGCATGCCGTCAGACTGGTGCTGCTATGCTTTGTAGTACTAATCCTCAGGAAGTTATGGATCTTGGAGCAGTAGCTCACTTAGCATCTATTAAGGGAAGAGTTCCATTTATACATTTCTTTGATGGATTTAGAACATCTCATGAGCTTCAGAAAATTGAGGTATGGGATTATGAAGATCTTAAGGATATGGCTGATATGGATGCGATTGACGCATTCCGTAAAAGATCATTAAATCCTGAGCGTCCTGTACTTCGTGGATCTGCTCAGAACCCTGATGTATTCTTCCAAGCAAGAGAGGCATGTAATACATATTATGAAGAAATACCTGGTATTGTTGAAGAGTATATGGATAAGATCAATGCTAAGCTTGGAACTGATTATAAACTCTTTAACTATTATGGTGCTGAGGATGCAGAGCAAATTATAATTGCTATGGGATCAATAAGTGATACTGCTGAAGAGACAATTGATTATCTCAATGCTAACGGACACAAAGTTGGTTTAGTAAAGGTACGTTTATACAGACCTTTCCGTGCTGATCGTCTCATAGAAGCAATTCCTGATACAGTAAAGAAGATTTCTGTTCTTGATAGAACAAAAGAGCCTGGTGCTTTAGGAGAGCCATTATATCTTGATGTAGTTGCAGCACTAAAGGGTTCTAAGTTTGAGAATGTTCCTGTATTCAATGGCCGTTATGGTCTTGGATCTAAGGATACAACTCCTGCACAGATTATTGCAGTATATAAGAATAATGATAAAAAGACATTTACTATAGGTATTAAGGATGATGTAACTAATCTATCTCTTGATTTAGAGAAGAGTCCTACTACAACTCCTGAAGGAACTATTAATTGTAAGTTCTGGGGTCTTGGTGCAGACGGTACTGTTGGTGCTAATAAGAACTCTATTAAGATTATTGGTGACCATACAGACATGTATGCTCAGGCTTACTTTGATTATGATTCAAAGAAATCAGGTGGCGTTACCATGTCTCACTTAAGATTTGGTAAGAAACCTATTAAATCTACATATTTAATTACAGAAGCAGATTTTGTTGCTTGTCATAATCCTTCCTATGTTAGAAAATATAACATGGTACAAGAGATTAAGGATGGCGGCACATTCCTACTTAACTGTGGTTGGAATATGGAAGAATTAGAAGAACATTTACCAGGTCAGGTTAAGCGTTATTTAGCTGAACACAATATTAAACTATATACAATTGATGGTATAAGTATTGGTAGAGAAGTAGGTCTTGGTGGACGTATTAATACAGTTCTTCAAGCAGCATTCTTTAAGCTAGCCAATATTATTCCTGTTGAAGATGCTGTTAAATACATGAAGGATGCAGCAACTGCTTCATATGGTAAAAAGGGTGAAGCTATTGTTAAGATGAACCATGAAGCTATTGATCGTGGTATTAATGGCGTGAAAGAAGTAAAGGTTCCAGAGCACTGGAAGGATGCTAAGGATGAAGACCTTGTTGCTAAAGTTACTGAAGGAAGAAAAGAAGTTGTTGACTTTGTTAACAATATTCTTAATCCTGTAAGTGCACAGCGTGGTAATGAGCTTCCTGTATCAGCATTTGTTGATCATGTAGATGGTACTCTACCTCAAGGAACATCAGCATACGAAAAACGTGGTATTGCAGTAGATGTTCCTAACTGGGTTCCTGAAAACTGTATACAGTGTAACTTCTGTGCTTATGTATGTCCTCATGCGGTTATCCGTCCTGTTGCAATGACTGAGGATGAAGCTAATAAAGCTCCAGAAGCAATGAAGATGACTAATATGACAGGTATGCCTGAGATGAAATTTGCAATTACAGTATCAGCTCTTGACTGTACTGGATGTGGATCTTGTGCAAATGTATGTCCTGGCAGAAAAGGAAACAAGGCTCTTGAAATGAAGCCATTAGAAGAAAATCTTCAAGAACAGAAGAACTTTGATTATGGTTTCTCATTAGATCCAAAACCTGAAGTTAATGAGAAGTTTAAAGAGACAACTGTTAAGGGAAGTCAGTTCAAACAACCTCTATTAGAGTTCTCAGGAGCATGTGCAGGTTGTGGTGAGACACCATATGCAAAACTTGTAACTCAGTTATTTGGTGAGAGAATGTTCATTGCTAATGCAACTGGATGTTCATCTATCTGGGGTGGATCCATGCCTTCAACACCATATACTGTTTCAAAGAATGGTAGAGGACCAGCTTGGTCTAACTCCTTATTTGAGGATAATGCAGAGTATGGTTACGGTATGATGCTTGCACAACAGACCTTAAGAAATAGATTAAAAGGTAAGATAGAGGAATTAGCTACAACTACATCTAATGAAGATGTAAAATCAGCTATAGCAAGATATCTTGAAACCTATGAAAATGGCCGTGAAAACTCCGGTGCAACCAGTGCCCTTGTTAGAGCATTAGAAGCATGTGGATGTGAAGCTGGCAAGGAAATCTTAAAAGATAAAGAATTCCTATCCAAGAAGTCTCAGTGGATCTTTGGTGGAGACGGATGGGCTTACGATATTGGTTTTGGTGGTTTAGATCATGTTCTAGCTAGTGGAGAAGATGTTAACATATTAGTATTTGATACAGAAGTATACTCCAATACTGGTGGACAATCATCTAAGTCTACTCCTACTGGTGCGATTGCACAATTTGCAGCTGCTGGTAAGGAAGTGAAGAAGAAAGATCTTGCACAGATTGCAATGAGCTATGGATATGTATACGTTGCTCAGATTGCTATGGGTGCTGACTACAACCAGACCATGAAGGCACTGATTGAGGCAGAAAGCTACAATGGACCTTCACTAATTATTGCATACTCACCTTGTATCAATCACGGTATCAAGGGAGGATTAACCTTAGCTCAGACAGTAGAGAAAAATGCAGTACTATCAGGATACTGGAATAACTTCCGCTACAATCCTAGCTTGATTCAAGAAGGAAAGAATCCATTTATAGTTGATAGTAAAGAACCTACTGAAAGCTACAAGGAATTCTTGAAGAATGAAGTACGTTACAATTCTCTTGTTCGTCAGAATCCTGAAAGAGCTGAGAAGTTATTTGAAAAGGCTGAACAAGATGCCAAGAAGAAGTATGAGCATCTTAAGAAGCTAGAAACTTTCTATGAGTTAGAGAATAACAACTAATAAGTAGTAAACAACTTATAATATAAAACAATAGGGCATAACTATATTCCATCATATTATGGGAATGTAGATATGCCCTTTGTTATTGTAGAAGCTTATTATAGTGGAACAGTTCTATACTTGCCTTCGTCTAATTAATATATTAACAGCTGTGAACTAATTGAAGATTGAAGTGTATATTTGTAAAAATATATTGTATTAGATGGAGGAATAAAATGAAAAAAATATGTTCGCTAATTTTAATGGTATTATTACTGGTTGGTGGTCTTGCAGGATGCAATCAAAGATCCTTTGCTGAAGGTGATGGCAGTGATAAAGATGATTCAGACATTCAGGTTTTTGAAGCTGATGTTATAGAAAATGAAAATGGATTGCTTATTAGCCCTGATCAAGAAAGTGTGGAGTTTTCTTCATCAGATAAAATATCAGTGGGATTAATAGATGCAAAGATATTTGATAAGGAAGGTAATTTGGTAGATAAGGATGTTCTTATATCAGGTGATAGGATTAAGGTATATTATAATGGAATTATATTAGAATCTTATCCTGCTCAGATTAGTGCACAAAAGATTGAAGTAATTGGACACAACCATATAGTAGATGGCATGTTTTCTCTTATTGATGATGTATATCAAGAGGATAGTGCATTAAATCACGATATAAGTATGATTGCTTTTAATACGGCAGAATGGACAGCTCTTACTAAGGCCGAGATATATACCATACTGGCTATGGCACATAATCAATACGACTTAGAAATAGTCCAAGGAACATTTGATGAACTGGCAGAGCAGGGTCTTATTGATAAGGAAAAACTATATTTTGAGAATGGTATCTTGATTGAGTTAAATGACCTTGTTATAGATGAAGATAGAGAAACAATAAACTCCTCTATTCGTAAATGGAGAAGTGGAAAAGGTGCCATCGGTTGGAAGGGAGAAGCTAAACTTGACGGAGACCAATGGAAAATAACGAGAAGTAACATGTGGATAAGTTAATAGATTTGATTAATTATCCGGGATATTTTCATTTTTATTATCACTTTTTTTAAGAAATTGTCTGGTCTTGCCCATATGATATGCAAGACGGATGATTTCTTTTTCTTCTTCAGTTACTTTTCTGGATAACATTTTCTCAAACTGCTCTATAAGCAATGGAAAATCCAAAATCATTTTACTAGGGCGGGCATGCTTTATAGCCTTAGACGGATCATAACGCCTTGGCTTAATAGAAGGGTCATAAATTATCTTAAGAATTTCCGCCGTATATAAAGCATCATATAATGCATTATGAAAAGCTTCCCCAATCTCAATACCAAGAGCTTCCACACAATAAGCCAGACTTAGCATCTTTTTCTTTGATCTACCAAGATAGGCAGAAGCGGATGGCTGTATATTAATATACCTTTTAGGAAGTAGCTTTTCATCAAGATTATAATAGGTAATGTTTCTATATAGTTCTTTTAAGTCTGTCATTCCCCAAACACAAAAGACCACTTCCTCCTCTTTAGAAAATTCCGAAAACTCATTACAAACCACATCAAAAGTAGCCTCTTCTTGTAGGCTTTCAGTTGTAATGCCTGTAAGTTCAGTAATAAAGGGGTTTACACGATAATATATAGAAGGTTTAACAAGTCGGCTAAAGGTATCAAGCTGATTAAAGTTTTCATCCAATTTAACAGCACCAAACTGGATAATCTCTGTAGGATACTTCTTTAATTTATCTTTATTTTCTGGTCTCAGGCTTAGATCCATCAAAGATTCGGGATCCTGATTAAATTCCAAGTCAAACACAATATAATGCAATATTATATCTTCCTTCCAAGCTAATATTTTTATTTTCTCATATTTTAAGACCATTATACCATCTTTTCAAATTGGAACAAAGAGGAAGATATAATCGTCAAATATATGAACGGTGTCAGGTACCAGTGTCAAAACTGTGAACATTGTGTGAACGGTGTCAGGTACCAGTGTCAAAATTGTGAAAGTTGTGTGAACGGTGTCAGGTACCAGTGTCAAAACTGTGAATTTTATGTAAAGTGTGTCAGGTACTTGAGAGAGGGAGGTTTATATGCAAAAGAAATTATGTCTTATATTATTCATAATATTATTAGGAACTACTTTTATAGGATGTGGTAATCTTAATGATGGAGAACAAGAAGCAGCAATAGGAGCTAGTGAGAAGATAGGAAAAAAAGCAGGTTCATATAATTTAGAAAAAATTGATAAAAAGGTAGCCCAAGCTAATCAGACCTTTGCCTTTGATATCTTTAAGAAGCTAAATGAAGAGGATTCCAACAATAGTATCTTTATCTCTCCCTTTAGTATATCCCAGGCACTTGCAATGACCTATAATGGAGCAGAAGGGACTACAAAAGAAGCCATGGAAAAGACTCTTGGGTTTATGGAAATTGATCCTACTGTTGTAAATGAAAGCTATAAAAATCTTAACAATTATCTTGGCAATGTTGATAAGAAAATCACATTGAATATTGGAAATTCCATATGGATTAAAGAAGGTCAAGTTGTGAATAGGGATTTTATAAGTAGAAATAAAGACGGTTTTAATGCCAAAGTTGAGACCATGGATTTTCCGATCCTAAGTTAGTGGATACTATGAACAAGTGGATTAAGGAGGCAACCAATGGTATGATAGATAAGATGATTGATCCTCCCATACCTGAGGATACATTTATGTATCTTATTAATGCCATCTACTTTAAAGGGGATTGGAAGACGGAGTTTGACTCAAAGTTAACATATAGAGATGATTTTAAGGCTATAGATGGCACAGTTCAAATTGTTAACATGATGACCAAATCCCATAATTCCTACGAATATACAGCTAATGACAAGATTAAGGCAGTAAGATTACCTTATGGAAATGGAAAGACATCAATGTATATATTGCTTCCTCGGCCGGGAATAGATATTAATGAGTATATCAATGAATTGACTATTGATGAATGGAGGGGTATAAAAAAGACCCTTATAAACACCGACGATATTTTATTTGGCCTTCCAAAGTTCAAATTAGAATATGGTGACAAAAGTCTTAATAATAGTCTTAAATCTCTTGGTATGGAAGAGGCCTTTGAGAGAAATGCAGATTTTTCGGGTATTTGCGATGAAATCTACATAAGTGATGTAATTCATAAGGCTGTCATAGAAGTAAATGAAAAAGGAACTGAAGCAGCAGCAGTTACTAAGGTGAAGATGGAAGATAATGCAGCTTCAGAGGCAATTACCTTCATTGTAGATCACCCGTTTTTATTTATCATTAATGATGATGTGATGGATACGATTTTATTTATGGGTAAGGTAGTTAGCATAGAAGAATAAATATAAGATGGAGGCTTAAGATATGCCAAATTACAGAGCGATAATTCAATATGATGGTGGACGTTATAGGGGCTGGCAGAAGCTCGGTAATGATGAGAATACAATACAAGGTAAGCTTGAAAATGTGTTATCAAAGCTTAATGGCGAAGAATCAGAGATAATAGGTTGTAGTAGAACAGATGCAGGAGTTCATGCATTTAACCAGGTAGCTAATTTTCATACAACAAGACAGTATAGTCCAGAAGAATTAATGGATTATTTTAATAGATATCTCCCTAAGGATATTTGTCTTGTAGATATTGAGATGGTAGCTGATAATTTTCATTCCAGATATCATGCAAAGGAAAAAACATACCTATATAGAATATGGAACCATAAGTACTCCAATCCATTTATGAGAAAGTATAGCATGCATATTGAAGATAAATTGGATGTTGATAAAATGCGTAAGGCTGCTAACTATTTTATAGGAAAACACGATTTTACAGCCTTCTCCAACGCCAGATCCAAAAAGAAATCCATGGTAAGAAATGTAATGGCAATTGATATTGAGGAGAAGGAGGGCTTTGTTGATATTCGTATTTGCGGCGACGGCTTTCTTCACAATATGGTCAGAAAAATTGTAGGTACTCTGATAGAAGTAGGTCTTGCAAACCTAGAGCCAGAAGATATTCCGGACATCTTAGAATCAAGACTTAGAAAAGAGACGGGAAGAATGGCCGATGCATGTGGTCTGTTTCTTGAAAAGATAAACTTTTAATTATGAACAATCTGTGAACGGTGTCAGGTACCGGTTCCAGGCACCTATTTTATATTATTGCCTAATAATGATATTAGTGTTAAAATAATGTAATGCAAATGTATATATTTGCCATAGTACATGTGGAAGGTATTATAATGAAGGCTAGCAAGAGAAATAAAAAAGCAATTGAATATATTATATATATCTTTGTTATTGCATTACTAGTTACAGGAATATATTGGTATGGCATGAATAAGAATAGCAAGGATGGATTAAAAGCGGCCTTAGATAAGCATGAAGTTTTGATTGATTATTTCATTGAGGAGCCCTTAGCTTATGCCTTGGTAAGTAAAGCAGGGAATGCAGAGTATGGTGATTTCTTTGTGGTTTTTGATAGAAATCAAAGGGGATTTACTCGTATATATGAAAATGATTTTAAACAGTTAAAGCCTTGGAAGATAGAAGTTGCTGATATTGATGGAGATAATAATAATGAAATATTAATTGCAGTAAAAAAGGCGACTTATTTTGATAAAGAGGTTAAAAATCGAATGTTTATATTTAATTACCAGGATGATATATTGGTTAAGAAATGGACTGGTTCACAGATTGCTGGAAGATGGAGAGAGTTTTATGTAGGAGATTTTCTGCCTATACCTGGTGAGGAGTTAATATTTATCCAGCAGCAAGATGATGGTAAGGAAAGAATTAGTATTTATTCATGGTTTGATTTTGGATTTTTTATGATTGCTAACAGTGATGGCTATCATAAAATTGAAGAAATAAATATTATTGATGAGAACAACTTGGAGGTCACATATTACATCTTAGGAAACGGAAAAAAGAGACATGAAGAATCACACTGCTTAGAGGCTATAGACGGAAGATTACTTATTAAGAAAGACTAAATATTAAAGTAAGTAAAAGAAAATGGGAGTTTTATAAAGGTGCTTATTCAACAATTAGCACTTGTTATTAGGGAGGAGACAGTCTATGAGAAAAATTGTTGCCACAATCCTGTGTGTCTGTATAATGATAACAGGATGCAGTAAAGAGAAAGAAGTTGATCAGGATACACCAGATATAAGTAAGGAAAATGATATCGAGCTTGTTCAACCAAACAAATCCGAAGACCATACGGAGGATAAGAGTGAAAACTTGCCTGAGCAAGAAGTACTTAAATTAAATAAAGAATGGGCAGCGGTAACCCTAGCAGGAATCAGTCAACCTGATTATAACAAGCCAGTATTTGAGCCAAGAGTGGATCCTTATGTTATTAAGAAGGATTTATCCAATATTGAGAACATAAACCAATTTTCAGGTTTCACAGATAAACAGAAGGAGATGTTATCTGAAAATGGGTTCGTAGTTTTACCGGGGGATGATACAAAAGTGCACTATGTATATGATTCCAATGAGTATTTAGGTGTTCCAAACTTTATTACTACTGATTCAGTTCTACATCTTTATCATCAATTCTATGATAAATCACTGACCTTGATTGAATCAGCTTATCTGTATGAGGATCTTGATAATTTAACAAGGCAGATGCTTGATAAGTCCATCCTTCTATATGATTTGTTAGAAGATGAGGAACTAAAAGTCTTACAAGAAAGAAATATTGTTTATTTTCTAGTGGCCAGGATGTTGATGGTGGGAAGTTCAGATTTAGATGTTTTGAATGTCAAAGTTGATGAGGAACATTATAAATTAGCTAAAGAGGAATATAAGTTGATAGATAGTGCCGTGGGCTTTGTAAGATCCCCTTATCTTGGGTATGATTTTGACTATTCACAGTTTACAGTAAGGGGTCATTATACAAGAAGTGAAGAGCTAGGTAGATTCTTCAAGACCATGATCTGGTTTGGTACAGCAGCATTATCCTTTGATATTGATTCTACTTATGATAATGTATATCAAGCCTTACTCATATCTTATACAACATTCCTTGATACGGACTATATTTGTGACGCAGAGTTATGGAATAATATATATCAGATAACCCAGCAATATGTGGGAGATACAGATGATATAAATGTATTTATGATGAATGGTTTAAGACTAGATGTTTTTGGCGAAGTTAATGATCCAAATCTTTTTAATGATGAGGAGTATAAAGATAAGCTAAAACAAGCAATTATTGATTTGCCAGAACCTAAAATTCAAGGTAAATTTGAGGTTTTTATTGACGCACCGACCGAAAAGCAATTTAGATATATGGGGCAGCGTTATGTTCTTGATAGTTTTATAATGCAGGAACTTATGGATTCATTATATAGACCCTTACCATCTGCTCTTGATGCAATGGGGGTGCTTGGTAGTGACTTTGCTGAGGAACTTATATTTGATTATTATAAACCTCATGAGCAGTGGCCTGATTATGAAAAAAGGTATTATGAATTAAAAGAAGAAGTATCAGGTTACGATGTAGATATCTGGGGAGACAACCTTTATAATGGTTGGCTATGGTCAATAAAAGAAAACCTTACTGAATATGACAAAGATTCAGGAATGCCATATTTTATGACAAATGACTCATGGAAGGCAAAATCCTTAAATACCTCCCTAGGTAGTTATACAGAACTTAAACATGATACTGTTCTTTATGGAAAACAAGCAGCCGCAGAAGGGGGAGGTGGTATTGAGTATGAACAGGCTAAATACCACTATGTAGAGCCAAATGTATACCTATATAGTAAGCTATTATATCTTACAGAATATACAATGTCAGTTCTAAAAGAAAGGGATATGCTGGGTTCCTATCTAGAATATGGAGCAGAGAATTATCAAGAACTGCTTAAGCTTTTAATAGATTGTAGCATAAAGGAGCTAAATAATCAGAGCTTAACAGAAGAGGAATATATTGAACTTCTATATTATGGAGCAACTCTGGAGAATATTTCAAAGACCTTCTTATATTCTCTGGGAGGTGATATGGACGGATATGCTCCTATGGATCTGGCTGATATTATGGTTACAGATGTAGCAACTAATCCTGGGGCTTATTTAACCCTAGGAACAGGTTTATTTGATAATATATATGTTGTAGTACCTGTAGAGGGTAAGCTTTATCTATCAAGAGGTTCAGTGTTTTCTCATTATGAATTTGTCAGCGATAGTCGCCTTACTGATGAGCAGTGGTGGGAGTTAAATGGTGTAAAAATCAATCGTGAATATTATTCTGATTACGCTGAAGTTACTGAACCATCAGAGGATTTACCAGAGCAGCCCAATTGGGTGAAATTATTTAAGACGGATGAAAATAATGTAGAAATAGAAAGACTAGAAGTGAATTGGGGATTGTTGGTAGAATAAAAATGCACCTGACTGGATTCGAACCAGCGGCCTTTCGCTCCGGAGGCGA
>JAAYNY010000137.1 GCA_012520635.1 Clostridiales bacterium
CACTCCCACGGATTTCATTGTGTTATAGATTTTTTCCATCATATTAACTTCCTCCTGTTCATGAATTCTTAGGACCATATTGTAGATAATAATCATCAATTAATTTTTTTAACTTATCATCAATTATAACTTTTCCTTTATAAGGTTTGTTGTAAAGATGGTCTACTACTTCTTCCATTGTTACGATAGAGCTAGTAAGCATTCCATATGTTTGTTTTATTTCCTCAAGTGCACTGACTTCCCCCTGGCCTCTTTCCATTCTATCAACAGAAACTATAAGCCCAAGTACTTTTACATCTCCCTGTGATTTTATTATGGGAAGAGTCTCATTAATGGATGTGCCAGCTGTTGTAACATCCTCAATAATAAGGATTCTATCTCCGTCATTAATTGGTGAACCAAGTAGGATTCCTTTGTCACCATGATCCTTTATTTCCTTTCGGTTTGAACAATAACCTACTTCTTTATCATAATGCTCACTTATGGCCATTGATGTAGCAACGGTTAAGGGAATACCCTTATATGCAGGGCCAAATAAAATATCAAAGTCTAATCCAAATTCCTTCTTAATTGCCTTGGCATAGAATTCTCCTAATTTACGAAGTTGTTCACCGGTTCTATAATAACCGGTATTAATAAAAAATGGGGTCTTTCTTCCACTCTTTGTAACAAAGTCTCCAAATTTAAGCACTCCACAATCTACCATAAATTCAATAAACTCTTGCTTATACTGTTCCATCCTATATCCTCCTACTCCACACAACCGATTAATTTATTAATATCATATATTTGATTTCTAGACATATAAGCCTCTATTCCATCAATCACCTCTTCTGTTGCCATAGGATTAATGAAATTAGCTGTACCAACAGATACCATAGTTGCTCCTGCCATTATAAACTCCAGTGCATCCTCGCCGGTCATTATTCCTCCCATACCTATAATGGGAATCTTAACTGCATTGGCTACTTGATAAACCATCCTAACTGCTATAGGCTTAATAGCTGGACCTGATAGACCTCCAGTTTTATTAGCAAGAAGAAATTTTCTTCTGTCTATATCTATCTTCATACCTGTAAGGGTATTAATCAAAGATAGGGCATCTGCTCCTCCAGCTTCAGCTGCTCTTGCTGTCTCTGAAATATCAGTAACATTTGGACTAAGCTTTATGATTATGGGTTTTTTAGCATATTTTTTAACCTGAGATGTAATGGCTTCAACACGAGTTGCATCTTGTCCAAAGGCAATTCCCCCCTCCTTAACATTGGGGCAGGAAATGTTGATTTCCAACATGTCCACATCACAATCTGATAACCTTTCCACCACCTGGCAATATTCTTCGGCGGTTTTTCCTACCACATTTACAATAATCTTAGTATCATGGGATCTTAGATAGGGTAAATCCCTATCAATGAACACATCAATCCCTGGATTTTGAAGACCTATTGCATTTAACATACCACCATAGGTCTCGGCAATTCTAGGTGTGGGATTTCCTGGCCATGGAAGTAAGGATACCCCCTTAGTGGTAACAGCACCAAGTCTTGATAAATCCACATAGTCACCATATTCCATACCAGAACCAAAAGTACCTGAGGCTGTTGTAACAGGGTTTTTAAATGTAAGCCCAGCTATACTTACCTCCGTATTTAGGTCTATTTTATTATTCTTTGATATTTTATTCTCCATTATATTATTACCTCATCAGCATAAAATACAGGGCCTTCTTTACAGATTCTTTTATTATTTACATTAGTATGGTGATCAACTTCCTTTGACTGACATACGCATGCCAGACAGGCACCAATTCCACATGCCATCCTTTCTTCTAGGGACAGTTGTGCCTTAATCTTATTTGCTAGGGCAAATTCCTTAACACCTCTAAGCATGGGGGTAGGCCCGCAAGAAAATATTATATCAGCTGTCAGATCATTCTCTTTTATCACATCTATAACATTTCCTTTTCTTCCTACACTTCCATCCTCAGTAGATATATATACCTTACCATACTTTTCAAACTCTTTATTCAAAAATGTTGCATCCCTGTATCCAAGCACAATATCTTTTTCACAAGTAAGTTGCTTGGCTAGTTCTAACAGTGGAGGAATCCCTATGCCCCCTCCGATTATTAAGGCCTTTTTACCCTCTAAGGTAAATCCCTTACCCAAAGGTCCCATACAATCTAGAAAGTCACCGGACTTAAGTTCTGCAAATTCCTTAGTTCCTTCTCCCATCACTCTATATACAAGGCGAATCCTTTTACTCTTCTTATCTATTTCACATATACTTATTGGTCTTGGCAAAAGCCTTCCACCATTATTACAGTATAATGAAAGAAATTGTCCAGGCTGGGCTCTTGTAGCCATATCCCCTGCATCTAGCCACAAATCATATACACCTTCCTCTATTCTTTCATTATGCAATACCTTTATACATTCCTTTTTTGCCATAGACATATCTAATCTCCTTTTAGTATATATAAACCTTTGTTAATCATAAAATCTTCTAACCTTCTATTATCTTTACATGTACTTTACGTAGCCTAGGCCCATCAAATTCCGTTAAATATATTCCCTGCCAAGTCCCAAGATATAATCTACCATCCTCAATAATTATTGTCTCCGAAAATCCCATTAGGCTGGATTTTATATGGGCTGCAGAATTCCCTTCCATATGAAGATAACCATCAGAAAATGGTATAACCTTATTTATCTCCATAAGAAAATCTCTTACAACATCAGGATCAGCATTTTCATTGATTGTAACTGCTGCCGTTGTGTGAGGGATAAATACTATGCAGGCACCGCTTTTAACTCCACTATCTTGTACTTGTTCCTCTACCTGTCTTGTAATGTCCACCATAGCGGTGGTTCTGGGTGTCTTTACGTTGAAAGTATATGTTTTACTCACTAATATCTGTCCTTTCTTTGACAATTAACTTTCCCTAATTATAAACAAGCAGTATTTAAAATACAAGTGTGCTTATTTTATCTATCCCTAATATTTTTCATATTGATCTTACCATTTTTTATCACATACACTATATAAGAAGTTAATGTAAAATGCAATCAATTTTTAGTATTTTATTTATCTGGGATTCTGATATAATAAAGGAAAACATGTTAAAAGAAAGGTGATTATATATGTTCTGTACTAATTGCGGTAATAATTTAGAAGGTTCAGATAGGTTCTGTACCAAATGTGGAGCTCCTATTAACAATAACTTAGAGGTGAATACACCTATTCAGAATGAAGGAAGTACGGCTGCTTCCCCTAAGAAGAATAAGAAAAGTATCCTTATTATAGCTCTTTCCTCTCTAGCATTATTGCTAATTGCTTGCACAGTAGGGTTTTTCATATATCAAAACCATATTATAAAGCAAGCTGATAATGTCCTAGCACATTTGACTAATCAAGAATATGATAAGGCACTTGATATCTATAATAAATTCAAGGGTAAGAAAGACAAGTTTGATAATAAGGTTTCTAAAGAATTGCTAAATTTAATAAAACAAACTAAAACAGACTATCTATCAGAAAATATAGATTATTATACTGCTCTTGATAGGCTGAACTATTTAGAAGATTATAAGATCACTGAAGCCAATGATTCAATTAATGATTTGTACCATTTTCTAAGGAAGATAAAGACCTCAAGAGAGAACTTTGAATATGGACAAGATTATTACTATTTTGGAGATTACCAACTTGCTCTTGAACAATACAAATTAGTTCTAGAGGAAGATGAGAAGTATTATAAGTTGGCACAAGCAGAAATTAAGCTTATTGAGGAAGAAGAAGCCCAAAGACAAAGAGAAGAACAAATAAATGAAATTAGAAACCAGGCTTTATTAGATTCTACATTTTTGGCCTATGAATCAAAATATGAAGAAGCTATTAATGTTATTGAACAGGGGCTTAGCCTTATACCTGGAGATGCTGAACTTACAGATAAACTAACTGAACTTAGAGAACAGTTGGCGGCATATAAGGAAGAACAGAGTATGTCCCTTAAAGTTCCTAGTTTTACATCTGATAAATATGAATATACATATAAAGAAAACGATATTGAGCTTATGAATGTATCAATAGAAATACCCATACTTGAAGGTGATTTTATAAGCTATTCTCTTATTAATAGCATGCTTCAAATCATTAAGGAGAATTATATCAATGAATGTAGTTTAATGGCTGAGGAAGCTAAATTGTCCATGGATGATGAGTTTTTTATTACCAACTCCTTGGATCTAAGTTTTAATGCAGTATATAATGATAATGGTATCTTATGTATTATACTGGAAGGAGATCTCTATGGTGGTGGAGCCCATGGATATCCTATAAAAGATGCATATACTTTTGACTTAAACTCAGGATCTCCTCTTGGAATAAAAGATTTGATTTTAGTTGATGAGAAAGAATTCGCCTCTTATATTCTTGCAGAATTCCAACGTATGTACGATGAAACACCTGATGACTATTGGGAAGAAGCACCTGATACTGTAGAAAGCCATTCAGCCGATTTGGATAACTTCAACTACTATATTACAGAGGATTCTCTATGTATCTATTACTTTCCTTATGATCTAGGATCTTTCGGAAGAGGATATGTTGATATCATAATTCCATATGCAGGTAATGAGGGTATGTTCAGTTTCCTTCAATAAAGATTGATACATGGAAAGGATTTATATCATGTATGATAAAATCACACAAAAAGATGTAGATCGAATCAAGAAAGAAATTGAATACCGTAAAGTCGTTGTTCGAAAAGAAGCTCTTGAAGACGTGAAAGAAGCCAGAGCACACGGGGACTTAAGCGAGAATTTTGAATATAAAGCTGCTAAGCAGTTTAAGAATCAAAATGAAAGCCGCATAAGATATCTAGAGCGAATGATTAAGACAGCTCAAATTATATCAGAGGAATCAGCGGATAATGAAGTAGGGGTTAATGACCGAGTTACCATATATTATCCTGAAGACGATGAAGAAGAAACAGTAAAGATTGTAACTACAGTCAGGTCAAACTCTCTTAAAGGGAGAATAGGAATAGATTCACCTTTAGGAAAGGCCTTACTTCACCATCAAGTTGAAGATAGGGTAAGCGTTAAAGTTAATGATGATTACACTTATGATGTTATTATTAAGAACATTGAAAAGCTAGAGGACAAGGGAGAGGATGAACTTCGCAAATATTAACAGGTCTACCTTGACAAGAAACTTTAACTTGTGGTATATTACCACCGATAACATAAAAGTACGGATTATATAAACAAGCAGAAAGGGCATAGGAAAATATGAATCCAATCGTTACAATTGAAATGAACAACGGAGATATTATGAAACTTGAATTATATCCCCATATAGCTCCAAATACTGTTAATAATTTTATTTCCCTTATTAACAAAGGCTTCTATAACGGGCTGACATTCCATAGGGTAATACGTGGCTTTATGATTCAGGGTGGGGATCCTGACGGAAATGGCACAGGAGGTCCTGGTTATTCAATTAAAGGGGAATTCACCTATAATCATTTTGACAATAACTTAAAACATGAGGCTGGAGTAATATCAATGGCTAGATCCCAGAGACCAGATTCAGCAGGTTCACAGTTCTTTATTATGCATAAAGACTCCCCTCATCTTGATGGCTCATATGCTGCATTTGGAAAGATTATTGAAGGAATGGATGTTGTAAATAAAATTGCTGATAGCAAGACGGACTATTCCGATCTTCCTGTCGAACCACAAGTTATGAAGACCGTAACTGTGGATACATTCGGAACAGATTATCCAGAGCCAGAAACTCTATAATATAAGTGAAACTTAAAACATATTAAAACATAATGGAGGTTATTGATATTCCCATATGGGGACATTCAATAACCTCCATAAACTATTTTAAACAAGTTTATCTTACCCTTTAATCCATGCTTTCTTTAAATCTTCCTTCATATGAAGAACTGCCTGTCTTGCAGCATCTGCATATGCTTCCTCTCCATATGACTCATATTGTGGTTGCTTATATGCAGCTATTATACCTCTTGAGGAATTTACTATTGCACCTAAACCATCCTTATTAAAGTAATGTTTTAGATCCTCAGCTTTTCCTCCCTGTGCACCATAACCTGGAACCAGTATAAATGTCTTTGGCATTATCTTTCTTAGCTCCTTACCAATTTCAGGATAGGTAGCTCCAACCACTGCACCTATATAACTATATTGAGAGCCCATGAATAAGTCCCCCCACTGGGCAACCTTTTCTCCTACCATCTCATATAAGGGTCTGCCATTAACAAGCTGATCTTGAAACTCTCCACTGGAAGGGTTGGATGTCTTAACAAGGATAAATAATCCCTTCTTCTCCTCCTTGCAGACTTCTACAAATGGAACTATACCATCAGAGCCCAGATAAGGATTAACAGTAATAAAGTCCTCATCAAAACCTCTATAATCTTTGCCTCCAATGGTAACCTTACCAAGATGACCTGTGGCATAAGCAGTAGATGTAGAGCCAATATCTCCACGCTTAACATCTCCAATAACTATTAAGCCTTTTTTCTTGGCATATTCTAGGGTCTTCATGTAAACTTTCATTCCC
>JAAYNY010000138.1 GCA_012520635.1 Clostridiales bacterium
AACCACCATCAGCTTCCAAATTAGTAAAATACCACTTATTATTATCAATAGTTACATAGAAAAGCTGCATATCTTCAAAAGTTGTAACACCTAGTCTAAATCCAGAGAAATTCTCATCATCTATACTAAACTCATGGGTTTCTTCAATATATGTCAAATCTTTCATATTACCACTATCATCTTCAACATAAAAATTACCATAACCATCTTCAATAAGATATTTTACATGTAATTGGTTACCCTTGTATTTAATCACTAGCTTATCATCAGCCGTTATTATATCTTGCAGTGACGGTTCTGATTTATTAAATACAGTTGCCTGTCTTATACTATTAAGTAATAGATTATCATTAGCCTTATTATATAGAACTATTACTGAAAGTAGCAATAATATAGCAGGAATCGAGAAGTAAAAATATTTTACTAGGTATCTACTAAGTATAATTAATGAGAATATACCTGCTACGGCTAAACCTATAAGACCTGTTTTTGATCTAGAGCCAATTAAGCTTATGGAAATTCCAAGTGCAGCCACTAGGTAGATTGGTATCATCCATTTTCTCTTTCTTGTTAAAGCAGCTAGAATAATTAGAAAGGAAGCGGCCATTGCTGAATAGCTTCCAACATAGTTAGGGTTATAGAACCCCAAGTAAACCCTGTTTTTTTCAAAGTTAAATTGAACAGTATCTCTAGTACTCCAATACTCACTGGGAAGGATCATCTTTAATCCAAGATCAGTAGCAAAAAAATCCTTTCCAATATACTGAGTTAAACCTAGTAAACTCATTACTATAACACTTACAACAAAGCAGTTAACAATCAACCTTACATCCTCTTCGGTCTTAATAACCTGCATACAATAATAAACGATCAAACAATAACCTAGAAGAACAAATATAGATTCAAAGTGCTCATGTATTCCACTAAAGCTGTAACGTCTATACTTAGAGAATATGGAGGATAATAAAGCTAAGCCAGCATATACAGCAAGAGGGATTAATATTCGTGAGTTTACTAGATTTTTTCTATCTGTATAGACACGATATATAACAATAGCAGCTATAATAAAAGTAGTTATAATAAAAAAGCTTTGCTTATAATATAGAAAAAAATCAGTATAAAGATCATTATAAGTAAACCATGAGAATTCTGATAAGTTAGCTTGATATTCCTTTAGTTTCACTATAAAGGGTAAAACTGACATTACAAATATAATCGGTAATAACAGCCATACATTTGCCTTTTGTTGATTATAATTAGCACGTTTGTTGTACTTATTACTATAAGTATTCTTATGAGGTTTTTGCTTATTACCTCGATATTTTTCTTTATTTGACATCAGTGTATTACTCCTTTGCGTACATATTATTTACTGCTCCAATATTAAAGCAATAATTACCTTTAAAATCAAAACTAATTATACACCATAACAATGATTTGAACAAGGTGTCAGGTACCGGTGTCAAAAGTATGAACAATGTGTGAACGGTGTCAGGCACCTGTGTCAGCAGGCACCAACTAGCCCCTTGACATAAAATTCTCCATATAATATAATTTGTTAAATGCAAATCAGTTGCAATTAGACTGCATTAATTTAAGGAGGCAGATTATGAAGAAAAAAATGATTATATTAGTAAGTATCATGGCTATAATTATATTAGTAGTATTTACCATAAGCTTAATTATAAATAAAAATGGTGAGGTAGATAAGGAGGATAATAAGAGTATTAGTGTTGTAACTTCTTTTTATCCTGCTTATGTTCTGACACAGAATCTGACAGATCAGATTCCTGGTATTAAAGTTGACAGTCTGACTGATTTTAGTGCAGGGTGTCTTCATGATTATCAGCTTACTACCAATGATATGAAACTTCTGGCTAATGCTGATGTGTTTATTATTAATGGCGGCGGGATGGAAGAATACCTTGAGGATGTTATAGCCAGTCATCCTAAGCTTACGGTTATAGATCTTAGTGAAGGTATTACCATGATTGAAAGTATGGAGCATGCTGGGGAGGACAACCCCCATGTATGGTTAGATCCTGAGCTATATACTGTTCAGATTAAGAATGCAAACAAAGGACTTGAGCAGTACTTTATGAACTTAGACCCAGGAAGTATATCAGGTGATAGTGGAGATATTATAGATAAGCTAAATTCTAATGCAAATGATTATTTGGACAAGGCCTTGGATATTGTTGAAGAGATGAACCAAATTCTTGAATCTGTAAAGGAAAGAGCCTTAAGTAACGATATAAGTAATAAGGTGGTAATATTTCACGATTCATTTGCCTACCTGGCTAATAAAGCTGGCTTAGAGGTAGCTTATGCTGTGGAAATTGATGATGAGCATCCATTAAGTGCTGGAGAGATAGCCGAAGTAATAGATATAATAAAGGGTGAAGGTATCCAGTACCTATTTACAGAAGAACAGCATGATGGAACGATTTCTGATCGAATTAAAGAGGAAACAGGGACAGAGGTTTTTATTATTAATTCTGCTGTAACAGGGGATGGATCTAAAGATTCTTATATAGAAGCTATGAGGTATAATATAGATACCCTAAAAGAAGCTTTCAAGTAAGTAGTAAAGGAAGTTGGAAAGTTAAGTGATTCAGATTTCTAGCAACCAAGATGCAGGATTTTACTGGAAGGATTATAACTATGAAAACTAAACCTATAAGGATAAAAAGAAGCAAGAATAATCGAATTAAAAAAACAGCCTGTGGTCTACATTGTATCAAGATAAAGGATATCAATGTTAAAGCTGGTGAGCAGACTATTATTGATAATGTTAATCTTCATATTCACTGTGGAAGATTAACAGTTATAATAGGAAGAAATGGTGCAGGAAAGACCACATTGATTAAAGCTATCTTAGGGGAAATAAAGCATAGTGGCAGTATTGAGTTCATGGATCTTAAAGATAAGACCATGGGAAATTTAAAGGTAGGTTATGTCCCTCAATATGTGAACATTGAGAAGAACACCCCAATGAGTGTATATGATTTGTTTGCAGGATATATCAGTAAATCCCCTATATTCTTTAAGAAGAATAAGAAGGTTTATGAGCATATCAAAGAGCAATTAAGTATATTTGATGCAGAGGATTTAATAGATAAAAGAGCCTGTGACTTATCCGGTGGGGAGCTTCAGAGAGTATTACTATCGATAGCTATAAGTCCGGTACCTAATCTATTGCTACTTGATGAGCCTGTATCAGGTATAGATCGAAATGGTATGGAATTATTTTATGACAATATTCAAAAACTTAAGAAAAATTATGATCTAGCTATGATAGTGGTATCCCATGATTTTGAATTTGTAAGAAAATATGCAGATCATGTTGTACTTTTGGATAAAAAAATACTTGCAGAAGGTTCCTTTGAGGAAATAAGTGAGCACCAGGATTTCAAGAGGGCTTTTAAGGGAGGAAATGATGGATATTATATATAATATAATGGAAAAGTTACTTCCCTTTTCATGGGTAGAATATAATTTCATGAAGAATGCTTTGTTAGCTATTCTTATAATTACCCCCTTATTTGGTATTCTAGGAACCATGGTGATTAATAATAAGATGGCTTTTTTCTCAGATTCACTAGGACATTCAGCCTTTACAGGACTTGCAATTGGAACCATATTTGGTATAAAAGATACTAATTTATCTATGGTTCTATATGCTATTTTATTTGCCCTATTATTAAATAATATTAATAGGAAGAAAACTCTATCAACAGATACAGTGATATCGGTATTCTCATCCCTTAGTATGGCTATAGGGTTAATGATCCTATCCCGTGGTGGAAAATTCTCTAATTATTCAAGCCTCTTAATTGGAGATATTCTTAGCATAACCATGGGGGAAATAGGATTACTATGTATTGTATTTGTTGTTACCATAGTCTATTGGTTTTTGTGTTTTAATAAACTGAATTCTGTAGGTGTAAATATATCCCTAGCAAGAAGTAAAAATATAAAGACAAATATAATAGAAGATTCATTCAGCGTCTTGATTGCAATTATAGTAATGTTATCAATAAAATGGGTAGGAATACTATTAATTAATGCTTTATTAATTCTACCAGCCGCAGCAGGTAAAAATATTGCTTCAAATATGAGGGAATATCATTTGTTTTCTGTATTAATAGCAGCATTTTCTGGCCTTATGGGTCTTATCCTATCCTATTACCTAGGGACAGCTACAGGGCCTACTGTGGTTATTATAGCTGCAATAATGTTCTTTATAACTCTTATAGTAGGTTCTAGTAAAAGTAAGTAAATGGGTGTGGAAATATATTGAAATGTTTGGTATTATATTATTATGTATTTACATAAATATGGAGCACAAGATAAGAATCTAATACTTAAACAGCTAAAGATCAGCTTGGAGGACTTATGGAAGAATCAAGGGTATTAAAATATGCGAAAATAATCTTAAACTTTTTATTAGCCGTAGGAGTACTGCTTGTATTATTCCTTATGGTTCCTAAAGTGTTGGGTTTCTTTCTGCCTTTTGTAATAGGCTGGATAGTGGCGATGATAGCAAATCCTTTAGTCAAATTTCTTGAAAAGAAGGTAAAACTCCTTAGGAAGCATAGCTCAGCAATTATTATAATTCTTGTTATAGGAGCCATAATAGGCCTATTATATTTAACTGTTTCTATGCTTGTCAAAGAGATTAGACTCTTGGCAGGGGATTTACCTCATATCTTAGAATACATGGAATTACAGCTTACTCAGTTGTCAATTCAGATAGAAGACTGGAGTAGGGACATGCCCCTAGCTGTCCAGCAAATAGTTACAAATCTCATAGAGAATACAGATTTTAACTTTACTGAATATAAACCAAGAGAAGATTTGTTTACATTTACTGTGGCAAGTAATCTTGCTCAAAATATTGCAGAAGTATTTTTTATGATAATCATAACAATCTTATCAGCATATTTCTTTATAGCTAAAAGAGATGAACTTATGGAAAGTATAAAAAAATCCATGCCAAAGTCTATCGTTGAAGGCTGGTATTTTATCTATGGGAATTTTACTAAGGCAGTTGGAGGGTATTTTAAAGCTCAATTTAAGATAATGCTGGTACTGGCAGTTATCATGTTTGTTGGATTTGAAGTTCTTGTAGTACCTTATTCATTTCTACTGGCTTTAGGAATTGCCGTACTGGATTTTCTTCCTGTCTTTGGAACCGGTGCAGTGCTTTGGCCATGGGCAGTGATAGATATGTTGACAGGGAATTATTTTCGGGCTATAGGCTTAATAGTTATTTATCTAATATGTCAGATTACTAAGCAGGTGTTACAGCCAAAGATGGTTGGAGACAGTATTGGTATTAGTCCGCTTAATACTTTATTCTTTCTATATATAGGTTATAAATTATATGGTGTTGTAGGAATGATTTTTGGTGTTCCTGTTGGGATGGTAGTTGTAAACCTCTACAGAGTAGGAATGTTCGATAGAATAATTCGAGGATTTAAAATTATTATTCATGATTTAAACGAATTTAGGAAGTTTTAAGAAATAATGACAAAAAAATCCTAAAACACCATGTACAAATCATTCAAAGAGTGGTATTATATAGTAGAAAATTTAACGAACTAACATAAGATACCATAAGTTGAGGAGTAAGTATATGAATGAAATAATTTTAGAGATTGAAAATGAGGACACAATCACTGCAGATGAGATTAGGCAGATACTTGAAAGATACCGTATAGGTAAGAAACCCTTGGCAAAGTTGCTTGGGTGGGGTGAAACCACAATAATTCGTTATATGGACGGAGACATACCAACTAGCGAATACTCTAGTAAGCTTAAGATGATTTTGGATAATCCTGAGTTCTATTATGATTTATTAATTAAAAGACAGGATTGCCTAACTGATGTAGCATATAGAAAGAGTAAAAAAGCTGTTCTTTCAAGAATTATGGTTTCCAGGATATATGCTGCGGCATATTACATTATTAACAAATGTGATGCTGAGACATGTGCAAGTTACATCCAGTATTTACTTTATTATATTCAAGCATTTTCTTTATCCCTATATGATAATGAAATGTTCAAAGAGGATTACAAGGTGAATAATGACCTGATTCCTTTTCCGAAGATATATAATAATATGAAAAAATGTGGAATCCATACCTTAGAAGTAGGGGATGGTTTTCTTAATGAAGAAGAGACCGATTTAATAGATGCAGTCTGTGAGGGTTTTTCTTGGTATGGACCAAAGGCTTTACAAAGCTTAATGAATTATGAAGCATCCATATTAAAGGTGTCCAAGGACAGATTTAACAGCAAAATATATTCTAAAGAAGATATAAAAAGCTATTTTAAGGACATGTGTGGAACATGTAAAATCACTGGAATAGAAGATATATACAAATATCCAGACTATTGTCTTGCCAAGATTCGCAAGCAAAGATATGAAAAATAAATTAATCAATTTATGATATTAAAAGGGCACACCATTTCCCTTTATGCATTACTGCGGGGTGTGCCCATATAAACCTTATTAATTATTTCTGCCTATTCCTACGATCTCGCATTCTTAGGGTTGGGTCAAGTATCTTTTTCCGAATTCTAAGGTTCTTAGGAGTTACCTCAAGAAGTTCATCTGTTTCAATAAACTCAAGAGCTTGTTCTAAGCTTAAAACCCTTGGTGGAGATAATCTTAAGGCGTCATCTGATCCAGATGCTCTAGTATTAGTTAGTTGTTTGCGTTTACATACATTTACCTCTATGTCTTCCGCTTTGGCATTCTGCCCGATTATCATACCGGAATATACTCTAGTTCCAGGTCCAATAAATAAGACCCCACGTTCCTGTGCATTATATAGACCATATGTTATACTCTCGCCGGTCTCAAATGCAATTAAGCTTCCAGTTTTGCGGTACTGAATATCACCCTTATATGGACCATAGCCATCAAACAAAGTATTCATAATTCCAGTACCCTTAGTATCAGTTAGAAAATCACCCCTATATCCGATAAGTCCTCTGGATGGGATAGAAAATTCAATTCGGGTGCTACCTCCATCGGAAGTACGCATATCTACCAATTCACCTTTTCTTTGACCAAGCTTCTCAATAACAGTACCCGTAAATTCTTCTGAAACATCGATAATTGCCCGTTCCATAGGTTCTAGTTTATTACCATTGTCATCTTCTTTATATAAAACTTCTGCTTTACTTACGGAGAATTCATATCCTTCTCTTCTCATATTCTCAATTAGGACTGAAAGATGTAATTCTCCTCTACCAGAAACTTTAAAACTTTCAGTTGTATCAGTTTCTTCTATTCTAAGGCTTACGTCAGTATTTAACTCTCTAAATAAACGTTCACGTAAATGTCTAGAAGTAACAAACTTACCCTCTGTACCTGCAAATGGACTATCATTTACATTAAAGTACATAGCAATTGTGGGTTCAGAAATCTTCTGGAACGGCAAAGGCTTGGGGTTATCAGGGGAACAGATAGTATCTCCAATAAGAAGATCTGGAATTCCTGATACTGCTACAATGGACCCAATGGTAGATTTATCTACTTCAACCCTTTTTAAACCGTCAAATTCATATAACTTGTTTATTCTTACCTTGTTATGCTTTTCGAGATTATGAGCATTTACGATTACAGCTTCATCATTTACATGGATTGTTCCACTGTCTACTTTACCGATTCCTATACGGCCTACATATTCATTATAGTCAATTGTGCTGATAAGAATCTGTGTGCTACTTTCTGGATTACCTTCAGGTGCAGGAATATAGTTGATTATGGTGTCAAATAATTCCTTCATATCGCTTACTTCACCGTCTGGTGATGTTGATGCAATTCCTGCTTTTGCAGATGCAAATATAAAGGGACAATCTAGTTGATCTTCATCTGCATCAAGCTCAATTAATAATTCTAAGACCTCGTCTACTACTTCTATAGGTCTTGCTTCAGGTCTGTCAATTTTATTAACACATACTATAACAGGTAGTGACAGATCTAAGGCGTTTTTTAGTACAAATTTTGTCTGTGGCATGGGTCCTTCAAAGGCATCCACAACTAATATTACTCCATTGACCATTTTGAGGACTCGCTCTACCTCACCTCCGAAGTCGGCATGTCCTGGTGTATCTATAATATTAATCTTAATATCATTATAGGTAACAGCAGTGTTTTTTGACAAGATAGTAATACCACGTTCTCTTTCTAAATCATTTGAATCCATAACACGGTCTACTACATTTTGATTTGAGCGAAATACTCCGCTTTGCTTTAATAATTCGTCTACCAAGGTGGTCTTTCCATGGTCGACATGAGCGATAATGGCGATATTTCTGATATCTTCTCGCTTCATGGTTCTTCCCTTCTTTCTATAAACTGCCTACCATATTTAATTGGTAGCTACATCTTTTGTACACTTTTCATATAAATTATATTCTGCTTTAGAATTGATAAAAATAATCAAATTATCTTATATAACCAGTGTTTAAGTCCTAATATTGCAACTTTTACATTGTATCAGAGGCTATTATAAAAATCAACTTTTAGATTAGGGAAAAGTCATAATTTTTTACAATACTTTTGTATAAAATAACAAAAATTGGATAATATTAAACCGTATGTAATTTTATACTTCTAAAATTTGGAATTTAGCATATATATTAACATAGGTGAATGAGTGCTGTTACCATAGAAAACAGATAAATTTACCCCACATTTTAGAGAGTAGTGACGTAATATAAAGCGTCACAAAAGAAGGGAGAGGTACGATATGACGGATAAAGTATTTGATAACAATCAAGTAAGTATTGCAGGAGAGGTAGCTACAGAATTTACATTTAGTCATGATGTTTTTGGAGAAGGCTTTTACATTGTTGAGGTAATCGTAAGTAGGTTAAGTAATTCTTATGATATAATACCTGTTATGGTCTCAGAACGACTTATCGATGTAAAGCAAGACTGCGTAGGAAGGTGTATTGAGGTCATAGGGCAGTTTAGATCCTATAACCGACATGAGGAGAACAAGAACAGATTAGTTTTATCAGTATTTGCAAGAGATATTCGGATAGTAGACCAGCTATCAGATGACATAAAACCTAATTTTATCTTCTTAGATGGATATGTATGTAAACCTCCTATATACCGTAAGACCCCCTTAGGACGGGAAATAGCAGATATATTATTGGCTGTTAATAGACCTTATGGAAAGTCAGATTATATACCATGTATCAGCTGGGGCAGGAATGCAAGATTTGCGGAGAGTTTTGAGGTTGGAGGTCATGTTCAAATATGGGGCAGAATCCAAAGTAGAGAGTATCAAAAGAAAATCAGTGATACAGAATTTGAAAAGCGGGTAGCTTATGAGGTTTCAGTTAGTAAGTTAGAATATTTAGATGAATATTAATATATAGAAAAAAGGCTGTATGAAAGTGGTGCTGGTAAGCTACTATTTTCATACAGCCTTTTGTAATTAAAGAGGAAAAAGTGTAAAATGATATTGTATTTGCTGTTAAAATAATGTATTATTGGATAAAAGTACATAATTTTAGGCAAACTTATAGAAATGTAAGGACGCAAAGCTAGAACCGTAATGATAAAAAAAATAATATCTTAGGTAGCTCGGCTGCAATAGTTTAAGGCGCCAATCTTGAATTATTGCTTTTTTTTGTCAATTAATTAGATTTATTAGAATCCTATTAATATTTAATCAGAATTTTATGTAAAAATAAAGAATATAATTGACAATTATTAAACATATAAGTAATATAAGGAAAACAAATAGATTATTGTGGAGGTAATTAGATGTTGAGATTTACATTTGAGAATCAGGGGGCAAATACTTATCTAGTATATGAACTTAAAGGAGAAGATGTTACAGATACCTTGGTTATGGGGATGATGTCCAATAATAATATAGCTGGACTAGCACCTATGTTTTATACCCAATTAAACGACCAAAGTATTTAAAGTATAACATTTCTTCGAAAGTATCACTTGATCAACACTGAATACAGCATTATCCCGTTATGACAGTGTACTAAAGGATATGTATGGACTAATGGCTACTTCTCCAGATTATGACAGCTTAATGGAGAAATTAAGAGATTATTATTCCATGACCATTCGGTCAGCTGGGGTATCAGAAGTAGATACTGAGAATTATGTTGACCGTATTATGAAGGATTTAACAGGTCTTGGTGTCAGCGGGGATGTGACTAGTTTATTAAATATGAAATTGGAAGACTTCAACTTTGATAGGAAAGAGGAGGCCAGCCTAGTTAACCCTGCACTTCTAAAATCTCAGATAGTTAACTTTATGAAATATCGGGGGCCGATTGAGTTTGGCTTGGGATTTCTAGATTCTATAAAAAGCTTTTCAACTATTGGCAATCAGCTAGAAGTCGTTAGTGCTAAGCAAACTTATTATAAAGAAAGACAGACGGTAGTAGAAGCTTGTGAGACAGTTTGGATAAACATCCGAGCATATAATGAACTGGAGTTAAATGAAGCTAAATTCCAAGAATGGCATACATATCTGAATGAGATTAAGGCAGAGTATAAGTTTATAAACAGGAATTTGGTATGGGACTACTATGGGGCAAAAAAGAACTTTACTGCAGATGCCCACACCTATGCAGTAGACCACGGTGAATATTTTGATTTCTACTGGAAGGGCGTTAAGGTTAAAACCAACAAAAAAAATGTAAGTGAAATGACAACATATGTTCAGGATATGGATAATGCAATTACTACTTTCAAGGAAGAGTTAAACAGTGAAAAAAGCAAACAAATGTGTCTTGGAGAAACTGAAGGGGTATATGATATTAAACAAGTTATATACTACCAACAGCATGTAAATGATGGTAAAGGATATCCTAAAGCAGCCTATGAACTCTATAAGGCATATAATAATTTTGTAACAGCAAAAAAACAGTTAGAAGAATATATAGTCAACAAGGAACAGGAGCTTGCATCTGCAAAAAGCAGTCTGTCTTCAGCAGAGAGTTCACTAGAAAGTGCACAAAGCCAATTAAGTAGCTTAGAAAGTCAATTAAGCTCAGAAACTAATGAAGATAGAAAAGAAGACATAAGAAGCAGTATACAATCTGTTGAAAGTGACATTAGTTATTATTCATCCGAAATTAGTTATTATAATTCAAAAATACCAAAATTAGAAGAGGATATAGTAGAAAAAAAAGGGTGGCAGGCTACCACATATAATGGCAAGAGTTTGAATACATTACAATCAGAATATAGTAGCTATTATTTTGATGATTCCACCATGAGGAACTTCTCAAAGATCACACATGGAATGAGCCTGGTCATTAGCGGAAGTTCAACTATAAGTTATAAGAATACTGATAGGACATATGCAAATGTGGATTTGGTAGCAGGGAAACATTCCAATGAAATTCTTACACAAATATCAAAAGATATGAAAGACAAGTATAAAACATTGGAAGATGCTAACACATTTCTAGTTAATGCTCAGGGAAAACTTATCGAGATTAGTAAAGCATTAAGCGAAGGCGGGAGTCTGACTAATGCTGAAGGGGAGTGGGAGAAGAAAGCCTCTGTAAGTGAGATTCAAGGCACAACCATATCAGAACAGAATCTTTCAGAGATAGAATCTGTAAGGGAGTTTATCAACAAAGATGAAGTGGATCAGCTTTTAGCACATGTTCAGGGAGCTTTGGATACAATTAATACAGCTAAAAGTGAGATAGAAGCCTATCGCTATGGGAATACTATGATTAAAGACCTTGAGAAAATGGATAAAGCGGTTAAGGAAGTTGAGAAGGTGGGATTTAAAGACTCATTAAAAGATGTGCCCGCCCATGAGGTGGATCTAGATAGGCTTGAAGAAGATGTATTTAGAAACACCTATAAAGAACCTGATGTAATCTTTACCCATTCGTGGTCAGATATAAAGTATCACCCCGAATTAGAAAAAGCTAATCTTAACTTTTATGGTTATTTAAAACAATTATTTAATGATATTACAAAGGAAGGTGATTTAAAGGAAAAGAAAGAGGCAGGTGAGAAGGTTCAGAATGAAACAGAAACAAAATTAGCACAATATGAAAAAGTAAAAGATAATGATATTGATGGTGAAATCACCGGAGATACTAAGGCACAGAAGTTTGTCTTCACAGGAAAGAATCTTCCCAGCTATCAGTGGATTCAAGGTGGTTTAAAGAATGAGCTAATACAACATAATGAGGAAGCAGAGGCC
>JAAYNY010000139.1 GCA_012520635.1 Clostridiales bacterium
ATCATGTACATGATGAGAACTGCTATACAGGCCATAGACATAAAGGAAGCCCGGCATTTGTCCATAGCCACAAACATGATAGTAAATGTGTGGAATTCACATCATCATGGTATAAGCAATATAATTGTAGAAATTGTGGACAGCATAACTTACGGTTTCTAGTCTCCTATTATTGGGATGAGGAAAGTAAAAGTGTACGACTGGGAATGTCTAACGGAGGAACTGCCGAATGCATGGCTTGTGGAAGTCGTAATCTTTCAAATATCATAGATTTGCGAAGTTATGGTTATTCCTGTGGATATTCCATAGATATTGATGGGGATGGATATACTGATGCAGTAGGAAGGGATAAAACTTATGAATATATAAAAGCCCATCCACAAGATACTTCAGTTAGATCAACTCATCTTAGTGGATGCTATAAGTATCACAGACATATAACATTTCCATGTGCTGGGTATAATTATAGCGGAACTCCCTATTATACACAAAGTTCATTATACGAAGCTGCAACGGTAGGGCTTAATTCTTATTGTGAGTTGCCAGAATTTTATCATATAAGTTGGACAGCTGGTGGAAGTGGATTTAATTTTACATACAAGGCAGTTGTTAGATCAAATAATAGTATTAGCTTGGTTTTTAGTGGAGCCAGTGGTTATGGAGTAGGTAGAAGTGAACCAAGAGTTCCTTTTCCTGAAACTATAACACTACGTGAATTTGCTAAACTTTTAAGTAGTCGCAATGCAGAAAGATTTTTTAATAAGCATTATGGTATAACATTTGGTGATTTTAGTGGAAGATACAAAGCTTCTGTTAGCCTTACTGGAAAGCTAGATCTATGTGATGAAACAATTTATAATAGATGGCATACCACTTGTGGTCTAGAAGAGGATGATACAGTTGACTGTAATAGCATTATAAGATCACTAGTACCCACCCATTCTAATCAGACGGTATATGCTAATGACCCTCTAATAACCACAGCTACGGCCACATATAAAGATGGTTCCACCAAGCTTGTGGTATGTACAACAGACTTTTTAACTTCTAACCTTGTAAAGGATAAATCAATAGTACTAACATACACTTATTCTATTGAAGGGGAAACTCATTCTATATCATGCACCATTAAAGTTACTGTGATTCCAAGAAATGAGACCTGTCCCAAGGGACATCTATACAATCTTAATACTGATGGATCTGATCCGGGCTGTCCTTATTGTCAGGCTTGGATTGAAGATTTACAAGTATTCTATCCAACCTCACCTATAGTAATTACAATTGGAACTACTCTTAAAGATAATAATCTTATATTACTTGCCACCTATATGGACGGCCATAAAGAGGAAGTTACTAGTGGATATATTGATAATCTTGATACCAATTATCTTGGTACTAAGCCGGTAACAATAGGATACAAGGGGGCAACTGTTACTGTATTGGTTACAACAGTATGTGCCACTATGGTATGTGATATATGTGGTTATGAATACAATCTTTATCCTGATGGAACCAATCCGGGATGTCCTAGATGTATCGCTAAAATACCTGTGTTTACGGGAAATATAATGGAATATGAACATGTTAGTAATACAGATGAAATTCTTCAGTCTTTGTATGAAGATGGCCAGTATTTTTTTAATATTGGTGATTCATTTACAATAAGAGTAATTAATAAATCTTCCAGTGTGACTAGTAAGTTGCTTAAAAAGATTTACCCGTCAATAAATAAACCCTGGTTTATGATAGAAAAAAGTGAATATGTAATGACCAAATAAGTTCATGTATATAAGGAAATAAAGTATGAAGATATACCATTTTGCTCTGTTATTTTTATTGTTTTTTATTGGTCTAGTTATAAAAACTGATATATCCATTGGAAAGCTAAAGGCAGTTAAATATGAAAATAAAGAAATGACAAGTAGTCTTTTAACTGCTACATCTGATGCAGTTAATTACTTATCTAAAACCCAAGCATATGGTAGGGAAACTATAAATAAGGATAAGGTTATAAGTACATTTTTTTCTTCCTTATATTCTTCCCTTGGAATTATATCCGACAAAACTGCTAGGGAAGAGATGGAAATGTATATACCTATTATTCTTATCTGCGATATTGATGGCTACTACGTCTATTATTACGATGAGTATAAGTCTAGTGATGGTAATACATATATAGAAAGAAGATGGACTGAAAAAATGCCATATAGTTATGAGGATGATTGTTTTATCTATCGCTTCACTCTTACAGATACCTTATATCTATATGATAAGAATCACATCTTAAACCGAGATGAAGCTGTAATAGTATGCAATTATAAGGAATTTCAAACAGGTGAAATCTATGAGGATTTTAGAAAGGGATATAAGGACAACATGCTTCTTCATGATGAGGCTTATGAGTTAATAAGAAAGGAAAGCATCTTAAGCAAACTGGAAGATACCATGGCTTACTATACAAGCAGGCATAATTTTATAGCCAAAAGTCAGGGAATAACTTATACATTTTCATTCCCTGCTGGAAGACAAGAAGAATGGGGAGAATTTATTGATGATGTAAATATCATGGTAGTATTTCAAGGTTATCCCTATGGTCAGGATAGGAGTTACATGTACAATAAAGTGGCATCATCGGCTGCAAAAATTTTAAAAAAACCCTTATATTATGTGGAAGAAAAAAGTTGGTACTACCTTGCACACATGGAGGGTTGTCAGAAGATAAATGAAAACAGTATCTTACTGGAAGAAACATTCGACACCATAGAAGAGTGTGCACGACTAGGTGCTTATTGCTGTGAATGCATAGAACATGGAGTAAGAGTTCCGGAACTTAGATAAAATTATGAAAGGTAAAGTGTGGGGATAATAAATGAGCAAATTATTAGTACATATCATACCAGCCATTTCTATAAACTGCCTTATTCAGATAATAATTCATGAAATAGGGCATATGGTGGGAGGGCTTATAACAGGGTGGAATTTATTATACATACAAATACATAAATGGGTGTTAAAAACAGAAGATAAGGGGCTAAAGATTGAAAGAGTCAGTGACCTAGCTTATAGATGCATTATGTATCCTAAATCCATTAATTTAAATGCACTGATATATACAATGGGTGGTTGCATATTTAATCTATGGACATCCTTTCTTGGATTCATCTTACTTACTATGGTAGAGATGCCTCCTCTAGTGTGGCTATATGTATGGTGTTTTTCAGCCTTTGGTATGGGAATCTATATTATAAATGGTATAGCCTGTACAAAAAGGGTTTGTAACGATAAGGCTTGCTATAACTTATTGAAGGCAGATAGACAGACCAGGATATGCCATAATGCTCAATTACTAATAGCTAAAGATTTAGCTAAGGGCCTGTCATATAAAGAGATAGGTAAAGATATGATATGTCTATCCCCTGATACAGTTAACAATGATATACAAGTATTTCAAGCGTTACTTGAATGTTATTATTACTTAGATACTCGGAACATGCTAAGTATTGGAATGACACTAAAAAAGATTAAGAACACAGAAGGAGTAAGTAAAGAAATAACAGACATATTAGAAATGGAGCTTATATATGTAAGGCTTCTTTGTGAATTAAAGATCCATATAAGTAAAAACCCCACTAACCCCAATAACTTACAAGGCAAGCTAGACAGTGATATTAAAGGGTTTGAAGAGGCCATAATAAAACATTATAGAGAAGGTGATATTCATTCCCTTAGAGTGATGTCACTGTACCAAGTCTATAAATACTACATGGCAGGAGATAAGAGCAGAGTATTAGAAATCATAGATAAAACAATAAATAAAATAAAAAAATCAAACCTTGTTTATAAGGGTGATTTAGTATTTTGCATTAATCAATTATTATGGGTTAAGGGTTTGGTGGAATATATGGCAGTAGCTATATAGATATAAAAATGAGCCAGACTAAGAATTACAAGGAAAATACTGGTAATAAATGAAAAAGTATAATATAATCAAATTAAGGATTAAATTGGTAAAAAATACAATGTAGGTATGGAGGCAGTAGTAATGAAAAAAATGAAATGGTTAGCTATAAAACTTGTAGTGGTGATTATGGTGGTTACACTGGGTAATACCCGTGAGGTGGAAGCTGCTAGCAAGTATATAAAGGTTGAGGATTACATCAAATATATAGTTGATGTGATGAATTGGCAGATAGATGAAAGCTCAGACAAGCTATATATAGAAGTTGCCATGGATAAAGGTATCCTAAAGGAAGGGGACTTTAAGGATTACGGAGCATACCTTACAAGGACAGATGCGGCTGTTATAGCTAACCGTCTTGATGAATTACTACATTTGAAAATTGGCTATCCCCAGGATGTGTATGAATTTTTGAAGGATTGTACCTTGTTTGAAGGGAAATTGTATTACAGTACAGAGGGAAGCTTATATCCTGCGGGAACTACAAGGGAAACTTACCCCGAAGAGGTGTTTTATGAAGAAGTTGTAATGCCTATATTGGGAGAATATTTTAAAGACGATAATTGGAAAGATATAGGGTTAAGAACTGGATATAAGTATGTCAGAGATAGTGAAGGAAATATTATTAAGCGGTATATGGAAGTTGGTATTACACCTGAAAGAGCCGAAACCTTAAATATAGATCCATTTTACGATGGTTCCGAGATAATCAAAGCATGGAATATTATTCATGACCATGAAAGAAAATTAAATGCTATATTAGAACATAGAATATCTGATATAAAGGATATTCCTAAGAATAAACGAGAAGCTGTTGTTTCTATAGTTGCTAAGGGCATTATAAAAGGATATTCCAATGGTATATATGTTCAAAATAGAGAGTTTAGAGGAAATAAAAAGATTACAGCTAAGGGTGCAAAGAATGTTATACAGATGGTGTTAAATCCAGATATAAGGGCTTTGGTAAGTCCTGACGGACAATTAATAAGAACGAGCAATCTTCCAAAGAATGCTAAAAATTATAAATATATCTTAGAGAGTTTCCCCAACAAGTATTATGAGATGGAGCATAGCTTTATGCATCTTACAGATTACATATCAGGGGTAATAGGGGATGATGAATATGCCTACCCTAAGGAAGTTGACTATGAGTTTTTGTATGATAATTTCTATTATAATAAAATGAGGCTAACTGTTGGTAAATACGGTTATTATGATCAAGCATTATCAAATGTTGAGAAATATCTTGAGCATATCTTTGATGTGGATTATCGTACTGTTAATGATAAATGGAAAGAAGGTCTGGCTTCTTCTCTTAGCTTTTATAGTTGG
>JAAYNY010000140.1 GCA_012520635.1 Clostridiales bacterium
CATTGCTTACAATATCCAGCAAATATGGATTGTGTTTTTACAGTACCATCTTTTAGCACAACGTCTACGTCAACTAAAACCTGCCTAAATGAATGGTTTTTATTAGAACAATATCTAACACTTGATACTACAATAACATCAATAAAATCTAATTTTCTTTCTACATGTTCTGCTATGTGATATTTTGTTCCATTATTGGAACTAGCTCTTATATTCACTTTTTTACCCTTTAATTTTGGATTATGATTAATATTAAAGGAATGACCATCACTTAAACTGTAACCTACAATGTTTAAATCAATTCCACGTTTCTTTGACTCTTGTATTATACAATCTTTTTTATGGTTATCTATCATAAGTTTATTACAGGTATAACATGCAAATACGACAAAATCCCATGTAGAAGTAGATTTGTAGCGTTCTACATAATGTCTCAATTTCACTCTCTGAGGGCTCATAACAGAATGATGTTCTGGACAAATGGCTCTGTCTCCATCATAATGATATAGCTTAGTTTTACATGTTATTTCTTCAATAAAATCAAACATATTATACTTCTCCTTTTCTCTTTTGTGTCATATAAAATATTTATTACTTAATCATGCTGCTACCTTATAATTTACTTCAATTTCTAACTTCTGAGCAACTAATTGTTTTTAATTTGATCTTGTTGTAGCCATATTTCAAAAGTATAAGGTGATACTCTCCTTTGTTCTTCTACTTGGTTATAGCTTGCATTAATAACAATTTGATTGTTCTTCATAATAAGAAAATCATAATTAGAAAAATATATCCTATAATTATTCTCTTCAATATTATTTTTTCTTAAGACTCTTTTAAACATAACTTTCACATATTCTTGAGTATTAGCATTAAATCGAAACATGGCATCAGCCCAACTGCTTCCTCCACTTACTCTTCTCCCTTTAAAGTTTTCCATAAAAATAACTCCTTTCATGCATTTTTTAATATTTCAATTCATATTCGAAATAGAGGCAATAAAAAACGCCCCAAAAGGAGCGGATATGTCTCCTTATCTACGTTAGTTGTACCACCTTACAATACTTGCAGGTTGGTGTATGGTCACTGAGCTAACTCTCTACCATAACTCTTGATAAGAAATATTATTTAGTTGTATTACAGTAATAGTATATCTAATATATAAAAATATGTCAACTGCTAACCCTTCATTTCTATATAACTCTGAAAAGTCCTTAATTGAAAAAGTAATGTCTACCCATTCATACACTACAGGTAGAAGTTAGTGTTTCAAATTAAAAGGTGTAAGTTACTCTTTCAAATGTTATGATAATTCTGGTGATACCTCTTTAGAAGGAGGTATTTATGGCTGATTATAAACATTTGAATTTATCTCAAAGAATCTACATTGAGCAATCCCTTAATAACAACTTATCATTTAAGGCAATGGGCAGATATCTAAAAAAAACTGCACCACTATATCTAAAGAGTTTAAAGGCCGTAGACAATTCAAAAAAACTGGTTCTAATGGTAAAGCATTTAATGACTGTATATATAGGTTTTCATGTGATCTATCTGGATGTTGCGATAGACCTTCATGCAGGCATACTTATTGCAGATACTGTTCCAACTGCCATAACGTTTGTACCAGATATAAGAAAGAAAACTGTATGCTCCTTGTAAACCCACCTTATGTCTGCAATGGCTGTAAAAAGAGATTTAGCTGTACATTAGAAAAGGCTATCTATTCAGCTTCAAATTCACATAATGAGTACAGACTTATCCTCTCTGAAGCCAGACAAGGTATACAGATATCCGAAGAAGAAGCATTACGGTTAAATGCTATCATTTCACCATTGGTCGCTAAAGGCCATTCTCCGCATGCTATCTGTGTAAATCATATGGATGAACTTATGTGCAACGAAAGAACTATATACAATTACATAGATAACGGTATTTTTACTATAAGGAATATAGACCTTCCAAGAAAAGTCCGTTATAGTATCAGAAAGCCTAAAAAGAATTCTTTCAAAGTAGATAAGCAGTGCTGGTTAGGACGTACCCATGATGACTTCTACAATTATATGAAAGGGCATCCAGATATACCGATAACCCAGATTGATTCAGTCGAAGGTACAAGAAACAGTGATAGGGTTCTCTTAACTATACACTTTACTATTCCTCAACTAATGCTAGCTTATCTTAGGGATGCAAATACTTCTCAGTCAGTCATTGATATATTTAACAGGCTTTACTTGGAACTTAGACCTGATGTTTTTACTATATTATTTCCTCTTCTTCTAGCAGATAATGGCTCAGAATTTTCTAACCCATTAGCTATTGAATTTGACGGGCAGGGAAATCAGAGAACAAAGGTTTTTTACTGCGATCCTTCCTCTCCCTACCAAAAGGGTGCTGCTGAAAATAACCACTCCCTAATACGAAGAATAATTCCGAAAGGCACTTCACTAGATAATTTCACACAGGGTGATATAACAAAAATGATGAATCACATTAATTGTTATCCAAGAGCTAATCTGGGAAATAAAACACCTTATGAAGTATTTGTTGCATTTTATGGCGAAGACACTATAAAGAAATTGGGCATAAGCTTCATCCCACCAGATGAAGTAACCTTACGCCCATCACTTCTTAAAAAATAACATTTGATTAACAAGAGGTATCACCTAATAAATTTGTAGCTAAAACAGGGGTGGAGTTTGCCTTTGCAAAAAACGGATATTTTTCACTCCCGGTTTAATGCGTCCAAAAATCAGACGGGATACCTTGTTTACCTATTATTTTAACAAAAAAGTTGGCATAATGGTAGAGATAAAACTAATTTACAAATTATTTTTAAAACTTTTATTCTAAAGAGTAGAAGTTACCTCTTCAAAGTAGACATTACTTTTTCAATTGACCAACTCTGAAAAGTAAATTGATTTTATACATCTTTATGAATTGAATGCAAGCTCAGGCCCGTGCGAACAAATAATGAGAACTCACAAACATCATTTTACAATCTAGGCAAGCCCAGTCCAGAACAAACAAAAATGAGGTCTCACGACCTCATTTTTCTTTACAACTGGGCTACAAGGATTCGAACCTTGAGATGCTGGAGTCAGAGTCCAGTGCCTTACCGTTTGGCGATAGCCCAATATTCAATTATTACATGGCACATCTATAACAGCCACGAATGATATTATAACTCAAAATTTAGCATATTTCAAGAAGAATTTTAAGGAATTATTTTACATTGGGGTGTGCAATCTCTACTCCTCTGCCACATAACTATTCTCTAATGTTATCACACAATTTAATCTAGAGTCAATTTCCCTTACTTCCTCCACAATCTGCTTTAGGAGTTTTTGCTCCTCATCATGGGTATAGGAGAAAGGAATCTCTAGTTCAAAGAAAAGGTTTGTATTATACTCTCCCCTAACCACTCTAAAATCATGAAAATATGCATCCGGTTCTATTTTATTAATAATCTCATTGACTAACTCTCTCTTTTCAATAATCTTCTCATCATTCATTTCAATAGGATCCATATGAATAACCAAGAAGATATCAAGTTCTTCAAGAACATGACGCTCTATCTGATCTATGGTTTCATGAGCCTCTTCAAAATCTATATTATTGGGTATCTCTGCATGAATTGTCGCCATACGTTGATTAGGCCCATAGTTATGAATAATCAGATCATGGCTTCCTACAATCCCAGGGTAACTCTCTACCAAAGTTGTAACTTTCTTATATATTTCTCTATCTATGGCTTGTCCAAGTAGAGGTTCCAAAGTATCCTTAGCAATCTGTATTCCTGCCACTACAACCAATATTGATACTATAAGACCTATATACCCGTCAATCTGCCAACCTGTGACTCCTGCTATTACTGCAGATGCAACCGTACCAGAGGTAATAAATATGTCTCCCATGGCATCTGCTGCCGTGGCCAGCATTACTGATGAGTTTATACGCTTGCCAAGCTTTTTATTGAAAAACATAAGCCATATTTTAATGAATATAGATAAGACTAAGATGCCAGTAAGAAGGGGGTTAAATATAACATCTTCAGGATTAAGTATCTTTTTAAAAGAACTCTTAAATGAAGAAAACCCTACCTGTAAGATTAAGAAAGATACTGCCAGTGCTGCTATATATTCAATTCTCCCATGTCCAAAAGGATGCTCCTTATCAGCAGGTCTACCTGCTAATTTCACTCCCACAAGACTTATAACTGATGAGGCCGCATCTGATAGATTGTTAAAGGCATCCGCCATAACAGACACACTATTAATCAATAAGCCCACAACTAATTTAACTACAAACAATATGGCATTACATATAATACCTACAATACTGGATAAAACTCCATATGAGGTACGTACCACCTGATCATTGGTATTATCTTTATTTTTAACAAATAACTTAACTAATAGTTCTGTCATATGAAGATCCTTTCAATAAATTGAATCAATCAAGTAATACATACCCATACAGATATTATAATGCTTATCCTAATATTTATAATGCTAATCTAAATATTTCTTCTACATCCTTACTTGTCGGTTTAACAAAGCTACC
>JAAYNY010000141.1 GCA_012520635.1 Clostridiales bacterium
AAGATGAGGGTGTTTTATTTAGCGGTGATACTCTCTTTTATGAAAGTGTGGGTAGGTCTGATTTTCCAAGCGGTAATCATCGGACATTAGCAGAGTCTATTAATAATAGGCTGATGATATTAGATGATTCCATAGAGGTATATACAGGCCACGGAAGACCTACTACAATCGGCCATGAGCGCCAACATAATCCCTATTTATAAAAATATACAAAAACTTAACACATACAGGAGTGAAAATGATACGAATTATCCTTTCAGATAGGGCTTATGATAATGAAGTCTATCAAATTGTAAAAGCATTCTACCCCCATAATGAGCTTGAGATATCCTCAGCTAGAACTGAGGATTTAATCATAAACAATAGCTTCAAAGAAGATGACAAGGTTAACTTAACTGATGTTAATTTAAGTTCAAGAAATATAAATACAGATAATTTACTTACAGATAATTTATTTGATGAAGAGATTATTATTAACAGAATAATATTGATTTTTGAAGATAGTGATCAAGGTCATCATATAGGAATTAAAATTATAGATAATAGGGATAGAAAGTTTGTGTCATATATGGAGGCACCAGATCCTATTAAAGAAAAGCCTAGTTATAAGAACTCTTTGAAGAGGCAACTATACAGAATGCTATCTGTATTAAGTAAAAAAGAACTTCCTTGGGGCATACTTACCGGAATTAGACCTACAAAGATAATATACGATATGCTTGAGCAGGGTATGAGTGAAGAGGAAATCCATGAAAATATGGACAAGGAGTTCATTTGCTCAAAGGAAAAGCTGGATATGAGTATTGGTATAGCTAGTAGGGAGAGAGAACTACTTAATGAGATGGATTATAAGAATGGATATAGTCTCTATATAGGTATCCCCTTTTGCCCCAGTACTTGCTTATATTGTTCCTTTACATCATTTTCCTTAGAGAAATTTTCTGATAGGGTTGATGATTATCTAAGTGCACTTGAGAAGGAGATTAGCTTTGGTGCAACTTGTTTTCCTAATAAGAAACTAACTACCGTGTATCTGGGAGGAGGAACTCCCACCACCCTTTCTGCTAACCAATTAGACAGATTGCTTAAGCAAATCAGAACACAATATGACTTTAGCCATGTAAGAGAGTTTAGTGTAGAAGCTGGACGTCCTGATAGTATTACTAAAGACAAGCTAGAAGTATTAAAGAAATGGGGCGTAGACAGAATATCTATAAATCCTCAGACAATGCAACAAAGAACCTTGGATCTGATTGGCAGACGTCACACAGTAGAGCAGATTGTAGAAGCTTTTAATCTTGCAAGGCAAACAGGACATAATAATATTAATATGGATATAATTATAGGTCTTCCTGGTGAAGGGCCTGAGGATGTGGCAGATACCTTAAGAAGGATTAAAGATCTTAATCCTGATAGTCTCACAGTTCACACCCTAGCCCTAAAAAGAGCAGCAAGACTTAATACTGAAAAAGAACACTACTTGGGACTTCATGCAGAAAATGTTTCAGAGATGTTAGACTTATCCATGGATTTTGCAAGTAAGAATAATTATGTCCCATATTATCTATACAGACAAAAGAATATGGCAGATAACCTTGAGAATATCGGTTATTCAAGATATGGAAAAGAAGGACTTTATAATATTCTGATAATGGAAGAAAAGCAGACTATTTTGGCCCTTGGAGCCGGTGGAGTCAGTAAGTTCGTATCCCATGAAGAAGGTCGACATAAACGGGTGGAAAATGTAAAAAGCCTTGTAGACTACATTGGTAGAATTGATGAAATGATAAAAAGAAAGAAAGACTTTATATTAGAAAATCCATATCTATAATATGTTTGAGATTAATATAAGATTTATAAATAAAATATAGATAATTAGGAGGGTAAACCCTCCGTTATATGTAATATTAAAATATATGTAATTAGGAGGGTAAACCCTCCGTTATATGTAATATACAAATATATGTAATTAGGAGGGTTATGATGATTACACAGAGACCAAGAGGAACGCAGGACTGGTATGGCTCTAATATGCATAAAAGAACTGTGATTGAAGAAGCGGCTAGGAAGTTATGTAAGTTATATAATATAAAAGAGATAATTACCCCTGCATTTGAGCATACAATTTTATTTGAGAGGGGTGTAGGTGAAACCACTGATGTTGTTCAAAAAGAGATGTATACTTTCTTGGATAAGGGAGAAAGAAGCATAACCCTAAAACCTGAGGGAACAGCTGGTGCAGTTCGTGCATATCTTGAGAATAGTTTGTATGCTGAGAGTCAACCTACAAAACTCTTTTACATTACTCAGGCCTTTCGCTATGAAAATCCTCAGAGTGGAAGACTTAGACAGCATCACCAGTTTGGTGTAGAATTTTTTGGATCAGCAAGTCCTTTGGCAGAGGTTGAACTTATAACCTTGTTAAAGGAATTTATGAAAGAACTTGGTCTAACAGGTGTTAATCTTCATATTAATAGCATTGGCTGCAAGAATTGTAGAAAGACATATAATGAAGAGTTATTAAAATTTATTAGGGAACATGAAGAAAGTCTATGTGGTACCTGTAAAGAGAGAATGACCAAGAATCCATTAAGGGTTCTTGATTGTAAAGTTCCAGGATGCAAGGAAATCATGAAGGATGCTCCTAGAACCATAGATTATCTTGATGATGAGTGTAAGGAGCATTTTGAGGAATTACAAAATTTACTTAATAGTATGGAAATAGATTTTGAAGTGGATAGCGGCATTGTTAGAGGTTTGGATTATTATACAAAGACAGTATTCGAATTTGTTAATAAAGATGGCTTTACCCTATGTGGTGGTGGCAGATATGATAGTCTAATCAACGAAGTTGATAAAAAACATGATATCCCTGCAGTTGGATTTGGTTTTGGCATAGAGCGAATTATTAATGAGCTAGAGGCTACTGGGGTTAATCTTCCCGCCGAAGCTGCAGTTGATTTATATGTTGGAATACTTGGCAAAGAAGCAAAAGCACCTGCATATAAAATAGTTAAGAGCTTAAGAGAGGCAGGCTTAATAGTGGAGACTGATTATCTTGATAGAAGTGTAAAGGCTCAGATGAAATATGCCAATAAAATTGGAGCAAGATATACTGTAATTATAGGAGCTGACGAATTAACTGAAAAGAAAGTAAATGTTAAGAACATGGATACAGGACAGCAGACAGAAGTAAGTATAGATGGAATTGCCAAAGTAATAGAATAAGTTAATTAAATTTATAGAGAAATATCTCCAACCATTTTAAGTGTTGGAGATATTTTTAATAGGTGAAATGTTAAGGTTCTAGTGGTAAAATAGTAATGAAATATATATATACTTGAAATTACATGAAAGAAGGTTGAGCTATGAATAAGAATTTGGTTAAGAATATTTGTCTTTCACCTTTAATAAATGATGGTATGGTCCTTCAAAGAGAGGCGAAAGTATCAATATGGGGAAAAGCAAAGCCTGGCGAAGACTTAAGCTTAAGTTTTTTGGGCAAGGAGTATAGTACCCTTGTAGAGGATGATGGAAGTTGGGAAATTATCTTAGAAGACTTACAGCCAGGGGGACCATTTGTTATTAATATTTGCTGTGGTGGTGAAGAAAAGCTTATCCGTGATGTATATGTGGGGGATGTATGGGTACTTGGTGGACAGTCTAATATGGAATTGCCTGTTGAAAGAACTCTAGATTTGTTTGAAGATGAAGTAAGAGGCGGAAGCTATCCAGAGATTAGGCAGTTTACCTTACCTATGGTTTATGATTTTAATAAACCTTCGGATGAGGTCAGTGATGGGAACTGGATATCGGTTACTCCAGATACGGTAAATAGCTTTAGTGCAGTAGGTTACTTTTTTGCTAAAAAAATATATGAAAAATATAATATACCTATTGGCTTTCTCTTTACTGCAATAGGTGGAACACCTGCAGAGGCTTGGATTAGTGAAGAAACTTTATCTGGCTTTGACCGTTTTCAAGAAGAAATAAAGAGGTGCAAGCAAGAAAGCTATATAATGGATATAATTAATAAAGAAAATAAAGATAACAATCAGTGGTTCTTAGAACTTAATCAAGCTGATGAGGGTCTTCAAGATGAAGCCTTGCCTTGGTTTTGTGAGGAATATGATGATAATGATTGGAGACTTATAAAACTTCCTAAAGGTTTCCATAACACTGAATTAGAGCCTATACGAGGTGTAGTATGGCTTAGAAAAGAGATTTGTTTACCTGAGCATATGGCAGGATTAGAAGGCAAGCTTTATCTTGGAACTATCGTAGATGCTGATGAAACTTATATTAATGGTGTTAAGGTTGGAGAAACAGGATATTTATACCCTCCAAGAAGGTACCCTATTCCTCAAGGCTTATTAAGGGCTGGAAAGAATGTGATTACAGTAAGGATGATTTTAACCCATAACATTGGTGGATTTGTAGAAGATATGCCATATTTTCTTCAAGTAGGAGAAGATAGGATAGATATATCAGGGGAATGGAAATATAAGGTTGGAGCTATTACCAGGCCACAAGGTCCTACTACATTTTTCCAATACAAGCCAACTGGGGTATATAATGGAATGATTTATCCGTTAAGGAATTATACTATCAGAGGTGCTCTATGGTATCAAGGTGAATCAAATGCAGGACACCCCCAAGACTATAGGGAACTATTTGAAGCTGTAATAAGTGATTGGAGAAAGTTGTGGGGACAAGGAGATTTTCCTTTCTACTATGTTCAGCTAGCTAACTATTGTCCTTGGAGAATGGAAGCGGAAGATAGTGGATGGGCCAAAATTCGTGAAGCACAAAGGCAAGTTATGGAGACGGCTAATACGGGAATGGCAGTAATCATAGATGTTGGTATGTATAATGATCTTCATCCTTGGGATAAAAAGAGTGTGGGGGAAAGACTGGCACTTTGGGCACTTAATGAGGTACATGGTGAAGATAATGTTTGTAGTGGGCCTATTTACAAAAGTATGGTAGTGGAAGATAAGAGCATTAGGCTATATTTTGATTATGTTGGAAGTGGACTGATAGCAAAGGGAGATAGACTTGAAACCTTTGAAATCTGTGGAGAGGATGGTATATTCTATCCTGGCCATGGAGAAATTGATGGTGATAGTATACTTGTAAGTTCTAAGAATGTAAATAATCCAAAACAAGTACGCTATGCCTGGGCTGATAACCCAGAGAAGGCTAATCTATATAATAAAGAAGGTCTCCCAGCATCACCATTTATAACCCAAAGCTAGGATTGCTTATTGCAATTATTAGAGATTGATATTAATATATTGGTGCAAAAATAAATCCTTGTGTTATAATATACAAAGTTAAATAAAATCCTTAACATTTAAGTATCGTAATGCGTGATATTAATGATACTAAATACAAAGCGATATGATTGATAAGGAGGAAATATATATGGTAAGACACATAGTCGCGTGGAATTTTAGAGATGAGTTTATGGTGGAAGAGAACAAGATATATGCAGAAGAAATTAAAAGGGAGTTAGAGAATCTTAAGAATCTAATAGATGGAATTGTATCTATAGAAGTGTTAATTGATCCCTTATTTTCCTCTGAATCTGATATCCTGCTTGATTCGGTATTTGTTGATGAAGAGGCATATAGGCAGTATCAAGTTCATCCAGAGCATGTTAGAGTAGGGAATAACGTTGTAAGACCAAGAACATGTAATCGTAAATGTGTAGATTTTTACATTAGTTAATAAAGGAGATTTAAACAATGGCAGAATCAATGAAGGGCTTACATAGAAGCCATCGATGTACAGAAGTATCAAACAAGAATATAGGCGAAACCGTTACCGTAATGGGATGGGTACAAAAAAGCAGAAATAAAGGCGGAATTATTTTTGTGGACTTAAGGGATCGCTCTGGAATTCTTCAAATCATTTTCGAGCAAAGTGATGTAGGTACTGAAGGATTTGCTAAAGCAGAACATTTAAGAAGTGAGTTTGTAATAGCAGTCACAGGAAAGGTAGAAGCTAGATCTGGTGCAGTCAATGAAAACTTAAAGACTGGAGATATTGAGATTAGGGCTAATGATATTAGGATTCTTTCTGAGTCAGAAACTCCTCCTTTCCCTATAGAAGCAGATAGTAAAACCAAGGAAGATCTACGACTAAAATATCGTTTTCTAGATCTTAGAAGACCGGATATTCAAAGAAACCTTATATTAAGAAGTAAGGTAACTAATATTACCCGTCAGTATTTATCCCAGGAGGGCTTCTTAGAGATTGAAACTCCAATGCTTACAAAGAGTACACCAGAGGGTGCAAGAGATTATCTTGTTCCAAGTCGTGTCCACCCTGGAAATTTCTATGCACTTCCTCAATCACCACAGCTGTTTAAACAACTATTAATGTGTGGTGGATATGATAGATATTTTCAGATAGTTAAGTGTTTCCGTGATGAAGATTTAAGAGCAGATCGTCAACCGGAATTCACCCAGATTGACATGGAAATGTCTTTTGTGGATGTGGATGATGTAATAAAAATTAATGAAGGTTTAATTAAGAAGATGTTTAAAGAATGTATAGGTGTTGACGTAGAGCTTCCTATACAGAGAATGACATATGCAGAAGCCATGGAAAGATTTGGTTCAGATAAACCAGATACTCGTTTTGGTATGGAGCTTAAGAATGTAACAGAACTTGTTAAAGATTGTGGTTTTGGTGTGTTTTCACAAGCTATTCAAAATGGTGGATCTGTAAGGGGTATAAATGCAAAGGGTCAAGGAAGTATGCCAAGAAAGAAGATTGACGGCTTAACTGATTATGCTAAAGATTTTGGAGCAAAGGGCTTAGCATATCTATCAATCAATGAAGATGGAACATACAAATCATCATTTGCTAAGTTTATGACAGATGAAGAACTTAAGAGCTTGGTTAATGCCATGGAAGGTGAAGCAGGAGATTTATTATTCTTCGCAGCAGATAATGATGATACAGTATTTGCAGTTCTTGGCAACCTAAGATTAGAAATAGCTAGAAATCTTGATCTTCTTAATAAAGATGAATATAAGTTTTTATGGGTAACAGAGTTCCCCCTTCTTGAGTATTCAGAAGAGGAAGATAGATATGTTGCAAAACACCATCCATTTACCATGCCTTTGGATGAGGATATTCATATGCTAGATACTGACCCAGGTAAAGTTAGGGCTAAGGCATACGATATTGTGCTAAATGGAACAGAGATAGGTGGAGGTTCAGTAAGAATATATCAAAGTGACATTCAAGAAAAAATGTTCCAAGTACTAGGGTTAACAAAAGAAGAAGCTTATGAAAGATTTGGTTTCCTTCTGAATGCATTTAAATACGGTGTACCTCCTCATGCAGGTTTAGCTTTTGGACTTGATCGCTTGATTATGCTTATGGCTAAAGAAGATAGTATTCGTGACGTAATTGCCTTCCCTAAAGTAAAGGATGCATCCTGTCTGATGACAGAAGCTCCAGGTACAGTAGATGATAAGCAATTAGATGAATTAGGAATAGCAATAGAAGAAGCTGAAAATAAATAAAAAAAAAAAGAAGGTGGAGCTTAAGGAAGCTCCACCTTCTTTTTTGTGAACGAAAGGTGCCAGGCACCGTTCATAAAACGTTCACAATTTTGACACTGGTACCTGACACCGAAAATCTATCTTTTTTGTGAATCTATTGACATACTTTCTTAAAAATGATATCATTGCTTTAAAGTATAGACGCTTTAAAGCGTTAAATCACATGAAAAACTAAGGATAAAGTGAGGGGAAAATAGGTGGCTATAAAAATTGTTTTTTTAGTATGCTTTTTTTTAGTTATGATTACAGTGGGCATATTAGCCAGGAAGCATACTACAAGTGTTGGGGATTTTGTATTAGGAGGTAGGGCAGTAGGACCGTGGTTGACGGCCTTTGCATACGGTACCTCTTATTTTTCTGCTGTGGTTTTTGTAGGTTATGCAGGTCAGTTTGGATGGAAATATGGCCTTGCATCAACTTGGATAGGTATTGGAAATGCATTAATAGGAAGTCTACTTGCTTGGGTTATACTAGGTCAGCGAACCCGTATTATGACCAATCATATAAAGTCTTCTACCATGCCTGATTTTTTTGGGGGTAGGTTCGATAGTGATGGTTTAAAGATTGCAGCATCAGCCATATCATTTGTCTTTCTGGTGCCATATACAGCTTCTGTTTATAATGGATTATCAAGGCTTTTTGAGATGGCCTTTAATGTTCCTTATAGTGTATGCGTAATAGCTATGGCTGCACTAACAGGACTCTATGTTATCATGGGAGGCTATATGGCCACAGCTATAAATGATTTTATTCAGGGAATCATTATGTTGTTTGGTATTGCGGCGATAATAATTGCAGTATTAAGTAAGCAGGGTGGTTTTATAGAAGCCATAGGAAAACTTGCTGAATTTGAAAGTGATGTAGGGTTAACTATGGGACAGCAAGGAGCTTTCACATCTTTCTTTGGTCCTGATCCTATAAATCTCCTAGGAGTTGTTATTCTGACATCCCTAGGAACCTGGGGACTGCCTCAGATGGTACATAAGTTTTATACAATTAAGGATGATAAATCAATTAAGACAGGCACTATTATATCTACAATATTTGCACTTATAATAGCTGGTGGAAGTTATTTTCTAGGTGGCTTTGGCAGATTATTCGATGGGGAAGCCATTTATAATGAGAATGGCAAGATTCTATATGATGCCATAGTGCCGAATATGCTGTCTAATTTATCAGATGTTCTTATAGGTATAGTTGTAGTATTGGTACTGTCAGCTTCAATGTCAACCTTATCAAGTCTTGTGTTAACATCAAGTTCTACACTAACACTGGATTTTTTGAAGGGGACTATATATAAGAATATGAGTGAGAAGAAGCAATTGCTCCTTATGAGAATATTCATAGTATTCTTTATTGTAGTGTCAGTATTACTTGCATTAGACCCACCGGCCTTTATAGCTCAACTTATGGGAATATCCTGGGGAGCTTTAGCAGGATCCTTCTTGGCTCCATTTTTATATGGATTGTACTGGAAGAGAGTTACCAAGGCAGCAGTATGGGCAAGCTTTATCTCTGGTGTAGGAATTACAACATCAAATATGATTCTAGGATATATTGAATCTCCTATAAATGCAGGGGCTCTAGCAATGGCAGTGGGAATTATAATAGTACCTATAGTTAGTGTCTTTACACCAAAACTAAAGCAGGAAAAAGTAGATGAAATATTTGCTTGCTATAAAGAGAATGAAATTTAGTGAATAACAGGGGGGACTGAGAATGATCTGGGCTAAGGAAGAAACACTTCCAAGAAATGAAATTGAAGATATTCAACTAGAAAGACTTAAGGAAACCTTAAAGCGGATATATGATAAGGTACCTGCATATAGAGAAAAGATGGATAAAGCAGGTGTGAAATGTGAAGATGTCAAGACATTAAATGATATTAGTAAACTTCCATTTACAATAAAACAGGATATGAGGGATACCTATCCTTATGGAATGTTCACAGTAGAAAAGAAAGATTTGGTTCGTATTCATGCATCATCAGGTACAACAGGTAAGCCAACAGTTGTGGGGTATACAAAAAATGATATGGATATATGGACTGAATGTGTAACTAGAATTGCTTGTATGGGTGGAGCTTGTGATGAGGATGTGGCACAGATAAGTTTCGGTTATGGAATGTTTACCGGTGCTCTTGGTCTTCATTATGGGTTGGAGAATATGGGAGCCAGTGTAATTCCTGCATCTTCGGGAAACACCCAGAAGCAAATTATGTATATGCAAGATTTTGGTGCCACCCTTCTTGTGGCTACCCCTTCATATGCCCTACATATGGGAGAAGTTGCAAAAGAGATGGGATTAGATCCTGCAAAGGATTTGCAAATTAAAATAGGACTTTTTGGTGGAGAAGGTATGACTGAGCCCATGCGTGAGGAAATGTATAAATTATGGGGAAGTCAATTAAAGGCTACTCAGAATTATGGCATGAGTGAGCTTATAGGTCCAGGTGTATCTGGTGAATGTTTGGAGCTTTGTGGTATGCATATTAATGAGGATCACTTTATTGCTGAGATTATCAATCCTGATACCGGGGAAGTACTAGGTCCAGGAGAAAGAGGAGAACTGGTTGTTTCTTGTATTAGCAAGGAAGCCCTTCCACTTATCCGTTACCGAACTGGAGATATAACAAGGCTATTTTATGAACCATGCAAATGTGGTAGAACTACAGTGAGAATGGAGAATATATCAGGTAGATCTGATGATATGCTCATAATTCGTGGAGTAAATGTATTTCCTTCTCAGATAGAAGAGGTATTATTAAAGGTTGAGGAGATAGGTCCTCATTATGAAATTCTAATTGATAGAAAGAATTATCTTGATTATATGGAGATAAAAGTAGAGCTTGCTGATGAAAGATTACTTGATTCTTATGCTAGTCTTGGTGAGTTAGAGAAGAGGATTAAGTTAAGTCTGAGGACTGTACTTGGTCTGGATGCTGTGATAAAATTAGTAGCACCAAGAAGTTTACAGAGATTTGAGGGTAAGGCAAGACGGGTTACTGATTTAAGAAAAAATAAATGATGACTTAATTTGTAACATAAGAAAGGAGATGCGCAAGTGTCAAAAAAAGTATTAATGCTTGGTAATGAAGCATTTGCAAGGGGAGCTTATGAAGCAGGTTGTAAGGTATCATCTGCCTACCCTGGAACACCAAGTACTGAAATTAGTGAAAATATTATCAAATATGATGAAATATATGCAGAGTGGGCGCCAAATGAAAAGGTGGCTATGGAAGTAGTTATTGGTGCATCAATGAGCGGGGTTAGATCTTTAGCATCCATGAAACATGTAGGATTAAATGTGGCTGCAGATCCATTGTTTACAGCATCTTATATTGGAGTGAATGGGGGTATGGTTATAATAGTTGCAGATGACCCTGGTCTTTATAGCTCCCAAAATGAGCAGGATACCAGAGCAGTTGCAAGAGCAGCTAAGATTCCAGTTCTAGAGCCATCAGATAGTGCAGAGGCTAAAGAATTCGTAAAATTTGCCTTTGATATGAGTGAAAAATATGATACACCAGTTATTATAAGAAGTACCACTAGGCTTTCGCATTCCCAGGGGCTGGTAGAACTTGAAGATAGAATAGACATAGAAGATAAACCCTATGTAAGAGATGTAACAAAAAATGTTATGATGCCTGGTAATGCAAAAGGCCGTCACATTGTAGTAGAAAGTAGGGAGCGAGCTCTTATAAAAGATAGCTGTGATTTTCCTATTAATACAGTAGAGTATAATGATACAAAGATTGGAGTTATAAGCTCAGGGATTCCTTATCACTATGTTAAGGAAGCACTACCTGAAGCATCAGTACTTAAGCTAGGTATTGTTAATCCCCTTCCCAGACAGTTGATAGAGGATTTTGCATCCAAAGTTGATACCTTATATATTGTGGAAGAACTTGATCCAATAATAGAGGAACAGGTAAAATCATGGGGGATTAAAGCCATTGGTAAAGAGATTTTAACAGTTCAAGGTGAGTATTCTGCCAATATGCTTAAAAAAGCCGTTAAAGGTCAGAAATTATCCACTGATAATCCAGCAAATGTTCCAGGCCGTCCTCCTATTCTATGTCCAGGATGTCCTCATAGGAGTGTTTATTCTGTACTAAAGAAACTAAAGATTCATGCAGCAGGAGATATAGGATGTTATACCCTTGGTGCAGTAGCTCCTCTTAGTGTAGTAGACACCACTATATGTATGGGGGCTAGTATATCTTCATTACACGGAATGGAGAAAGCAAAAGGTAAGGAATATATTAAGGATTGGGTTGCCGTTATTGGAGACTCTACCTTCCTACATACGGGAGTTAATTCTTTAATTAACATGGTTTATAATAAAGCAACAGGAACAGTGATGATTCTTGATAACTCCACAACAGGAATGACAGGACATCAAGAGCATGCAGCTACTGGAAAGACCTTAAGTGGGGAAGCTACTTATTCTATAGATTTAGAGAAACTGTGTCAGGCCATAGGAGTAAAAAATGTCCACGTAATAGATGCCTTTGATACAGACAAACTGGAGAAGGCTCTAAAAAAAGCTGTAGGTCTTGACGAAATCACAGTAATTATTGCACAGTCTCCATGTGTTTTATTAGATAAATCACCGGTTACTAAGCAGTACGTAATAAATCAGGATAAATGTAAGAAATGTGGTATGTGTATGAAACCTGGATGTCCATCTATTACAAAGAAAGAAAATGGTGATATTGTTATAAATGAAATTATGTGTAATGGTTGTGGCTTATGCGTGGAATTTTGTAGGTTTGATGCAATTGACGGTATAAAGGTAAGATAGGAGGAAGCCATGGAGACAAAAAACATTATGATAGTAGGGGTAGGCGGACAGGGGACATTGCTTACCAGCAGAATCCTTGGTGCTCTTACCATACAAGCAGGATATGATGTAAAACTTTCTGAAGTACATGGGATGGCACAACGGGGAGGAAGCGTTGTTACATTTGTAAGATATGGAGAAAAGGTAAATGAACCCATAGTAGAAGAAGGTCAAGCAGATGTATTAATAGCATTTGAAAAATTAGAGGCCTTAAGATATGCACATTTCCTTAAAGAAGATGGTGCTATAATAGTAAATGAGCAAGAAATTGATCCCATGCCAGTTGTAATAGGTGCCGCAAAGTACCCTAAGAATATAGTAGAGGATCTTTCTGAGAAACATAGAGTGTATAAGGTTGACGCCACCAAGGAAGCAAAAGAACTAGGTAATAGCAGGGTATTTAATGTTATAGTACTTGGTATTGCGGCTCAGCATATGGATTTTACCAAGGAAGATTGGCTAAAGGTTATTGAGGAAACTGTTCCGGAAAAGACTATCGATATTAATAAAAAAGCCTTTGAAGTGGGATATAATCTTCATAGATAAGCCTATGTCTATTATTGTAGATAATCTATCTAGATAACTTATAGGAATTAGAACTAGAATAATAGAAGAATAAGTATACTAATAATATAAAAGAAGTGGTATAAGGGAGAAGGAGGGGACATATGATTCAACAGTTATCTATATTTATTCAAGATGAGATAGGGAGTATAGCAGGTGTAACTGCTATCCTAAAACAAAGCAATATTAATTTGAGGGCAATATCTTCCTTTGATACACCGAATTTTTCAATACTGCGAATTGTAGTAGACCAGCCTGAGAAAGCAAAAGAATTATTAATAGCAAATGGTTTTGCAGTTACCATGTCAGAGGCAATTGCTGTTGAACTGGACGATGAACCTGGGGTTCTTCATGATATGCTTGAGATAATTGCCAATGCAGGACTTGGTCTAAATTACATCTACTCTATAGTATATCGTAATGGTAAAGTACCACTACTTATATTAAACACAGATAATCTTCAATTAACCATAAAGGTGTTAAAGGAAAAGGGTTACTTGGTTGCTGATCAGGAGGATGTAGTGTTATGATTTGGAATGAAACTAAGGAATGCATGAGTAGGGATGAAATCCATAACATGCAGGGAGCCAGGCTACGAAAAACTGTAAGTCGTGTATATCATAACGTGGAGTTTTATCGAAAGAAGATGCAAGCGCTTGGTCTTGAGCCTGGAGATATTAAGGGACTAGAGGATCTGAATAAGCTACCTTTTACAACAAAACAGGATCTTAGAGATAATTATCCTTTCGGATTGTTTGCAGTTCCTCAATCACAGGTTGTAAGAGTCCATGCATCCTCCGGAACTACTGGCAAGGCAACTGTAGTTGGATATACAAGAAGAGATATTGAGATATGGCAGGAATGCGTAACAAGAGTATTGGCTATGACAGGAATTGGAGTCCATGACAATATACAGGTTGCCTATGGATACGGATTATTTACAGGGGGACTGGGACTTCACTATGGTGCAGAGAACTTAGGAGCAACAGTAATTCCTATGTCCACAGGTAATACAAAACGATTGATTACCATGATGGAAGACTTTAAGGCAACAGCAATTGCATGTACTCCATCATATCTACTTCATATAGCAGAAACCTTAGAGGAAGAAGGAAAACTAGACAAAGTTAATTTAAAGGTAGCAATCTGTGGAGCAGAACCTTGGACTGAGAATATGCGTAAAGAGATTGAAGGAAAACTGAACTTGCGAGCCTACGATATCTATGGACTTAGTGAGATTCTTGGACCTGGTGTTGCTGCTGATTGCGATGCTCATAAGGGATTACATGTATATGAGGATCATTTTATACCAGAAATAATTAATCCGGATACGCTTGAACCTTGTAAGGATGGAGAAGTTGGTGAACTTGTATTTACAACTATAACTAAGGAAGCGCTACCCCTATTTCGTTATAGAACAAAAGATTTAACCAGCATTACTTATGATCCATGTGAGTGTGGCAGAACCTTAGCTAGAATCTCAAGATTTAAAGGACGTTCCGATGATATGTTAATTATTCGTGGTGTAAATGTATTTCCTTCCCAGGTAGAAGCAGCCCTATTAGAAATAGGTGAAACCAGCCCTCATTATATACTTATAGTAGATAGGATAAATAATCTTGATGTGCTAGAAATTCAGGTAGAAGTTGAGGAACGATTCTTTTCAGATGAAATTAAAAGTCTTGAAAGACTTACTAAGAAGATATCTAATTTACTTCAAGCGGCACTTGGCCTTGCAGTTAAAGTGAAACTAGTTGAACCAAAGACAATAGCAAGAAGCCAAGGTAAAGCCAGTAGAGTTATTGATAGGAGAAAATTAATATAGTAAGCTCTTGGAGCAAGAAGGAGGGGGAATATGTTAATTAAGCAATTATCTGTGTTCATTGAGAATAAGCAAGGTAGAATGGAAGAAGTTACTCAGGTTTTAAAAGATCACAATATAAATATTGCTTCTTTTAGCTTAGCAGATACATCAGAATACGGAATGTTAAGAATGATCGTATCAGACCCTGAAGAAGGAAAAAGGGTTTTAAAGAAGGAAGGCTTTTCGGCACAGCTTACTGATGTAATCGCTGTTAAAATACCCCAGATGCCCGGAACTTTGCATGAAGTCCTGAAGGTAATGTTTGATGGTAATATAAGTATAGAATATATGTATACCCTTGCGACTGCTGGTAGAGACACTTCTATTGTCATGAAAGTATCTGATTTTAACACCGCATTAGAGGTTCTAAAGAAGCATGGATATGAAGTTTGTACTGCCCATGAAGCTTATGAAATTAATAATTTAAATAATAAATAATGTTTGACACTATGAAAAAAGAGTGATATGATGAATACATTGCTAGATAGTTAGCAATTAAATTATTATTTTTTTGGAGGAAATTTTATATGAACAAAGGTACAGTAAAGTTGTTCAACAATCAAAAGGGTTTTGGATTTATCTCTGATGAAGATGGTAACGACGTATTTGTTCACTACACAGGTCTTAACATGGATGGTTTCAAGTCTTTAGAAGAAGGCCAAGAAGTAGAGTTCGAAGTAGTTCAGGGAGCTAAAGGCCCACAGGCAACTAACGTAGTAAGAATATAATCAAGATTGGGTTTACAATGTACCTTTTTCTAAACTATATATGTTTTTAAAAATTGGATATATTGTTTTAAACGAATTTGATTAAAAAAAGAGCTGTTGAGAAACAGCTCCTTTTTATTATCTTTATATATAATTTTTTTGATCAATCCAATTAAAAAAAGTATAAAGAGGTTTAAACAGTATTAAAGCAATTATATAGTTTGAGGCACCATGAATAATATCAAAAGGAATGCCGTTAATAAAAGTAGATATTGCTAATGGCATACCACCTATAAAGTAATCGGGAATAGTACATAGTAATCCAAAGCTTAAACCAAATGTACCTGATATTATAGCCCATAAAAATGGGGATTTGCTATGTTTAAAAAGCATGGTTATAAGCATAAGGATAGTCCATACATATAGGTAACATATCCACCATTTATGAATTCCATAGATAAGACCTTCAACCAAAACAAAGATATAGATAACATATAAGGTCTTCCATCCAATGAATATGGTGAATAAGATAATTAATATGGATACTAGCTCAATATTAGGTAGGAAGGAAAAGCCTACTTGTAAGGTTATAAGTAAGGCAGACATTAATCCTATAGCCGCTATATCTTTTGTTTGTAATTTCATTGATAATATCCTACCATCCTATCATAAGAGTCAGTTCGTATTTTTCCTTGTCCTGTATATTAATTGATCCAACACCTAAATCTGAAAACTCCCCATCCTTGGTTATAGACCACCATTCCTCATTTGCAGAATTGGCAAGACGGCCATTAACTTCAGTTATGTAGAAGCTAACTCCTGTACCTTCTCCTTTTATCATGCCTTCTTCTTCTAATGCTTCACGAAGTGTAGTAGCATCTGTGGATATGGTGTATTCCTTTAATTCTTCTTCTGGAATAATAACTTGGACAGTTATTTCTTTGTCTCCCTCCTGAGGAGGAGTAGTATTTCTGTTATAGACATATAGAAATACAGCTACGATAGCAATTAATACAAGTGTTGCAATTGTAAATTTGATAGTTTGATTTTTCTGCTTCATAATAAAAGCTCCTTTCGTATAAAAAAACCTTTCCCACAAATATAGGAAAGGACAATAAAGAAAGCCTCTTTATTGCACCTTTGTCCATGACTCGTGGATCTTTTGGTACAGGTACTAAGCAGGTATTCTGACTTATGGATCATAGCCTATACTCAAACCTTCCCAGACATATATAATCTCTATATTCTGTCCAGTGGCATATGTAAGAAGATCTTACTAAGAGCAGGCTCCCCATTCACAGCGGCGAGACCGTACAGGTATTACACCTGTTTCCCTATTATCTTGGAAACTAAAGTATCAGCAGTTTTAATAAAAAATGCTTTTAACAATAGAATCAAGCACTTAGAACCCTTAAATAATATTGGAAAATATATTATTGCTAAAGTATACAATAGCAAGTTGTACTTGTCAACAAAGTTAAACTCTTAAATACACCAAATAAATTCAATTAATAATGCTTATAAATCAAATATATAATTGTTGATTTTGAGATTACATGGTAAAATAGGCATAGTATGAAAATAAGAATTAATAAAGGAGATAAACAATGAAAATAACACAGAAGCCATTTGGCAAGACTAAAAGTGGAGAGAATGCCACCTTATATACTGTTACTAATAATAATGGTATGAAGGTTTCATTTACTGACTTTGGTGCCAATATTGTAAGTATAATTGTACCTGATAAGAATGGTGAATTTGCAGACATAGCTTTAGGATTTAAGAATATTGAAGGTTACGAAGATAATGGTCCAGGATTCGGTTCTCTAATTGGAAGAAGTGCCAATCGGATAGGTGGAGCAAAGTTTGAGATAAATGGCAAGCAATATGAAATAGAAAAAAATGAAGGAGAGAATAACCTTCATGGAGGCAGCCCTGCATATAATAAGGTTATGTATGAGACAGAAATCTTTGAAGAAGAGGATATGATTAGTATTGATTTTTCAAGACTAAGTCCAGATATGGAGCAAGGTTTTCCAGGAAATTTTGATCTTACCGTTACCTATACACTTACTGAGAATAATGAACTGTTACTTGAATATCATGGTGTGTCTGATAAGGATACAGTGGTAAACCTAACTAACCACTCATACTTTAATCTTTCAGGCCATAATTCTGGTAGCATACTTGATCACAAGGTATGGATAAAGGCAAATCAGTTTACTCCTACCACAGAGGATCTAATACCAACTGGAGAATACAAAGATGTAGAAGGAACACCTATGGATTTTAGAACTCTGAAAAAGATTGGACAAGATATTGATAGTGACTATGAACCACTGCGTATAGCTGGGGGGTATGATCATAACTATGTCTTAGATATTGATTCAAATGAAGTTGAAAAAGTAGCTGAGCTAGTGGATGAATCCACAGGTAGAGTTATGGAAGTGTTTACAGATATGACAGGGTTACAGTTTTACACAAGTAACATGCTATCACCAGTAGCTAATGGTAAAGATGGAGCCAGCTATAATAAAAGAACTGGCGTATGTTTTGAGACACAGTACTTTCCCAATGCTTGTAACATAGAAAATTTCCCATCAAGTATATTAAAAGCGGGACAAGAATATGAATTTGTAACAATATACAAGTTCCTATGTAGATAGTATATATTAAGAATAAAACCCCAGTTTATATGATGCAGTAGGACATGGACATTATAGTGCCATACTACATCATATAAACTGGGGTTTAGTTTCTTCTTTTATTTTGTTCCGTAAATACGATCTCCTGCATCACCAAGGCCTGGAATGATATAGCTATCTTCGTTTAATCGTTCATCTAAATTGCCGATAAAAATACTTACGTCAGGATGGGCTTTTTGTAATCTTTCAACACCTTCAGGGGCAGCAATTAGACTTAAGAAATGAATTTTTTTGATTCCACGCTTTTTTAACATATCTATTGCAGCGACTGCTGATCCACCTGTTGCAAGCATTGGATCAACTACAAATATTTCGCGGTCTGATGCATCAGAGGGAAGTTTACAGAAGTATTCGACTGGTTCAAGAGTTTCTTCATCTCTATATAAACCAATATGGCCTACTTTGGCATTAGGGATAAGCTTTAGAATTCCATCTGCCATATGAAGTCCAGCTCTAAGAATTGGAACGATACAAAGTTTTTTACCTTCGATTTCTTTAACCTTGGTCTTAACAAGAGGGGTTTGAACCTCTACTTCAGTAAGTGGAAGATCTCTTGTCGCTTCATAACATATTAACATTGCAACCTCAGTTACTAAATCCCTAAACTCCTTGGTAGAAGTTGTCTCTCGTCTCATGATTCCAATTTTGTGATGGATTAGTGGATGGTCCATAATTGTTACGGCCGCCATATTCATACCTCCTGTTTTTTTATTATAAAAATTCCTAAAGATGATTATAACAAAAAGTATGGACAGATAAAAGCATTATTTTATCTTATTATTAATAATCTCATGAAGAAATCATATATATGGCAATACATGGATTAATAAGTCGGTGGATTCATTATTTCGACATTTAAAGATGGAAAAATAAAAAAGACATTAATTAAAATGTCTTAAAAAAGAGGAGAAGCCCGGTAGAGGGGGGAGGGTAGCCTGCCGGGCTTGTTTTATGAAAAAAATTATCTTGTAAGCTTTTTGAATATGAAACGAAATCTTGTTTTTTGCAAAACATATTTTGTTTATACTTAGTATTATAAAGTTCATATATGATTTTATTATGGATAGATTATGAACAAATTGTTAATAAATCAGTATTTTTTTGAAAACATCATATAAGAGATGAAAAAAGAAGAACTTATAGCTTAATTATGCTAAAATATGATTAAATTAGATTAAATTTCAAAGGAGTGGTATTCTTGATTCATAATATCGTTAAAAAGCAAAGAAAATTTTATAATACAGGAAAGACTAGGACTTATGGCTTTCGCATAAGAGCCCTTGCCAGGTTAAAGGCTGCTATTATACGTAATGAAGACTTAATATATAAGGCTTTAGCAGAAGATTTAAATAAATCAAAGTTCGAGGCTTACTTATGTGAGATAGGTATTGTACTGGATGAGATAAAATATCATGAGAAGAATCTCCACCGCTGGATGAGAAAACAATATGTTATTCCCTCCCTGGGACAGCTTCCCGGTACTGGCTTTCGCTTGGCTGAACCTTATGGTGTTACTCTTATTATGGCTCCATGGAACTATCCAATAAATCTTTGCATGGAACCATTAATCGGTGCTATTTCAGCTGGTAATACAGTTGTTTTAAAGCCTTCTGATTATGCCCCTGCAACAAGTAAAGTTATAGCAAAGATAATTGCCGAAGCATTTCCTCCATATTATATAACAGTTATTGAAGGAGGACGAGAGGAGAATACAAGACTTCTTGATGAGGAGTTTGATTATATATTCTTTACAGGAAGTTCTGCTGTTGGAAAAGTGGTGATGGAGGCAGCTGCAAAGAATCTAACACCTATTACCTTGGAGCTTGGGGGTAAGAGTCCTGTTATAGTAGATAAGACGGCTAATGTAGAGCTGGCTGCTAGACGAATTGCATTTGGAAAGGTAATTAATGCAGGACAAACTTGTGTGGCACCGGATTATCTTTTAATAGATAAGGATATTAAAGAAGAATTTATAAGAGAGTATAAAAAGGCATTAGAAAAGTTCTCACAGGATGGTAGCTATTCTGATATGGTAACAATCATATCAGACAAGCACTATAAGAGACTAAAAGGATTAATAGCCAATGAGGACATTGTATATGGTGGAAGCTATAATGATAGTAAAAGATTTATAGAGCCTACACTTATAGATAATGTAGACTTAGGATCCCCTATTATGAAAGGAGAAATATTTGGACCTATCCTACCTATTATCGCCTATGATAAGTTGGCTGATTGTATAGGTATCATTAAGTCATTACCTAAGCCATTGGCACTTTATGTGTTTTCGGAGAATAAGAGAGCGATTGATATGATTTATAATAACTGCTCCTTTGGAGGAGGTTGCATAAATGATACCCTATTACATTTAGCAAATCCTAGACTACCTTTTGGAGGAGTGGGGGCTTCTGGAATGGGTAGCTACCATGGTAAGAAAAGTTTTGAGACATTTACTCATTATAGAAGCATATTTAGGCAAAGCAGCAGACTTGATCTTCCTGTACGCTATATGCCCTATAGTGAATGGAAATTTAAGTTGCTAAAAAAGCTACTTAGTTAATAACCAAAGGGTCATGTCATTATCACCTCCAATGTTCTATGTCTACTTATAAATAAAAAATTCGATTAATATTTTAATAATCTAAAATTTTATTTTATGATATAATATTAATATGTAGAATTATGTTGTCGAATTTATTGGAATTCAATTATAAGGAAGCAGTAACATCAATTGCAGAATTTTATTTTGTGTCCAATGCGAATAATAGTAGTAACAGATATAGAACACAAAAAGGTTCTTTAAGGATAGGTGATTAAATGGCAAATGTATTTAAAAAATTAATCAGAAGAGAATTAGGTGAGGTAAACTATCACCGATATTCTTCATTTGTTAGAAAGAATATAGAAAATAGACGTAGTGACAGCCAGAAGATATTTGATGACATGTATGATAAGTTAAAATACCGAGACATTCAGTCTATAGCTAAGATGCATAATAGGCTTAATGATACTATGTTATTAGCATTTCGAATTACTAAGAACTTTATGTTCACAATATTATTTTATCTTATGGCATCTATATATCTTGTTATGAGGCCAATGGTGCCAGAACTTACGGTAATAGCATTAATTCTAATTAATATTTCCTTCATATACAAAGTATTTGAGTTTGTATCAAATAAGTTTTGTTATATTGATGCTCAGATTATCCTAGTCTATAAAGCAGTATTAGATCGGATTATACTAAATGAGAGAAAAAGTATGCAGGAAAAATAATTTGAAGATTAAAAAATGTTCATGTTATTGCTAATACATGTATTATAATTAGGATAAAAGGTTGTTAATCTTATATTACAATGATTGACAACTTTTTTCTTGTCCATATATAAAGCCTAAATATATATAGCTAAAACATAAAATATTGATACCATTTATAAAATAAGTATATTAAAATCCTTTTCTTTATTATGTATCATTAAATCAAGAAGTATTGAACTTGATAAATATGGACGGAGGAAAGAAAATGTCAAGAACAAGATTAGTAAAGACGACCCAAAAATCGGGATTCAAATACACCTTGAAAAAGTTTGCTAGACAAAAGTATCTTCAAATGATGGTTATACCAGGTATTATTTGGATGTTAATATTTAATTTTATCCCTATGGGTGGAATAATAATTGCATTTAAAAAGTACAAGATAACAAGAACTATTGCTGAAGCTCCTTGGGTTGGATTAAAGTATTTTCAAGATTTCTTCCAAGATTCTAATTTTACTAGTGTAATGACCAATACATTAGGGATCAGTTTTCTAAAATTAATACTTGGATTTCCCTTACCGATAATATTTGCTCTTTTAATAAATGAGATAAGAAATGTTAAGTTCAAGAAGTTCGCCCAAACAATTTCATATCTACCTCACTTTTTATCATGGGTTGTTCTTGGTGGTATTCTAACTACATGGTTGTCAAAAACAGGTGTAATTAACGATTTCTTTGTATGGTTAGGCATAATTAAGGAGCCCATATCCTTTCTTGGAAAGCCGGAGTATTTCTGGGGACTAGCTTTTATATCAGATAGTTGGAAAGAACTTGGCTGGTCAGCTATTATATACTTAGCAGCTATTTCAGGTGTTGATACCCAGATGTATGAAGCGGCTACTGTAGATGGAGCAACAAAAATGCAAAAAATCAGATACATAACCTTGCCTTCAATAGCAGGAACCGTAGCAATTATGCTTATTTTACAAGTGTCATCACTGTTAAATTCTAACTTTGATCAGATAATGAACCTTAAAAACTCTATTAATATAGCTAGGAGCCAGGTTATTGATACATATGTTTATCAGGTTGGTATGACCCAGGGTAATTATTCTTATGCTACAGCTGTTGGACTGTTTAAATCCATAGTGGCATTGATACTATTGGTAATTGCTAATAAAACCTGTAAGAAGCTACTAGGCAGATCATTGTATAGATAGGGGGGACATTATGAGAAAAACAAGAAGTAGTAAAATAAAACGATCCACAGGAACATTAATATTTGATTGGGCAAATACCATATTTATGTTAATCATATGTTTCCTTTGTATCTATCCTATATGGTATGTAGTAGTTAACTCATTTAACGATGCTCATGATGCTATGATGGGTGGTATATACTGGTGGCCTAGGATGTTTTCACTGGAAAATTATAGAACTGTTTTTGCAGACAATCGGGTATTACAGGCCTTTAAGGTTACTATAGCTAAAACAGTGATTGGTACATCTGTCAACGTTTTCTTCACTGCCATGGTGGCATATCCCATGTCAAAAAACTACTTGGTGGGAAGAAAGTTTTATATGGCCATGGGAACAATCACCATGTTCTTTTCAGGTGGTTTGATACCAACATTTATACTTTTTAAAAAGCTTAACTTATTAAATAATTTCATGGTTTATGTTATACCAGCAGCATTTAACTTCTTTAACTTACTAATATTTATTAACTTTTTTAATGAAATACCTCCTGCCTTAGAGGAATCTGCAAGGATTGACGGAGCCACGGATTGGAAGATATTTAGAAGTATTATCTTACCTCTTTCAAAACCTGTACTGGCAACCATTGCCTTATTCGCAGGTGTTGGTCAGTGGAATGATTGGTTTGGTGGTGTTATGTACATGACAACACGAATGGACTTAGAACCAATACAAACATATCTCTATCGTATGGTAGCTCAAGTAGGATCTAATCAGGTGGCAGGCTCCATATCAGCAGGAAATATTAGTGCTCAAAGTACAACATCAACGGCAATAAAATTGGCAACAATGGTCATAACAACGTTACCTATCTGCTTAGTTTATCCATTTCTCCAGAAGTATTTTGTTAAAGGAGTTATGGTAGGAGCAGTTAAGGAATAGATGCTATGAAAATTTTAAGGGAGGAAATGAACAATGAGACAGAGATTATCAAAAGTATTAGTTCTATTAATTGTTCTTGTTACCGTCCTGTCATTTATGGGGTGTAAAAGGGACGATAAAGAGCAAAAAGGCAAAGATAATGATAAGAACGTTGAGCAAACTGGATCAGACACTGGTTCAGAAGATGAGAACAATGTTGATGATGGAGAAGTTGTACCAGGATGGCAAGTAAATGCAGATGACAAGGTAGACTTGACATGGTACCTACATTTTTCATGGTTTACAACCCCTTGGGGCGAGAACTTAATATCTCAAACCATAACTGAAGAAACAGGAGTTAATATTGAATTTGTTGTACCTGCTGGTAATGAGGCAGAGAAGTTAAATTCTCTTATTGCTTCAGATTCCCTACCTGATCTAATTACATTAGGATGGTGGGAAGGTCAAGTAGGACAGATGATTGAAGATGACATGGTATATGCATTAGACGAATTAGCTAAAGAATATGACCCATATTGGTTCCAAGTGGCTGACTCAGGTCGTGTTGGTTGGTTTACACAGGAAGATGGACATATATATGGTTATCCAAATTCTTCTTTCTCCCCTGCTGACTATGAGAAGTATGATAACATTCCTTCAAACCAAACCTTCTTAGTTAGAAAAGATATGTACGAAGCAATCGGAAGCCCAGATATGACAACACCAGAAGGATTTAAGGCTGCAGTTAGGGCAGCAGTAGAGAAGTTCCCTGAAATTAATGGACAACCATTAATCCCTATCGGAGCTCATGAATTTGGTGCAACAGGAAACACATCATTTGATCAATATCTATGTAACTTCTTAGCAATTCCTTATGAGAAGGATGGAAAGTTCTATGATAGATTTACTGATCCAGAATTAATAAGATGGTTAAAGACATTTAGAGAATTAGGTGAAGAGGGATATCTAGAGGATGATATTTTCATCGATAAGAGAGCCCAGATGGAAGAAAAAATTGCACAAGGTCGTTACTTCTGTATGTTATACCAAAGAACAGACTTTATGGATCAACAGAAGATGCTTTATGAGAATGATCCTGATAGTATCTACATAGCTATTGATGGTCCAAAGAATTCCAATGGAGACCCTCATACATTACCAGGAACAGGTATCAATGGCTGGACACTTACATTTATCTCCAAGAACTGTGAACGTCCAGATCGTGCTATACAGTTATGCTCATACCTTATGAGTGAACATGGTCAGTTAATGACATGGTTAGGTGTAGAAGGTGAGACATGGGATTATGTTGATGGCAAACCAACCATGAAACAAGAAGTAAGAGATATTCTAAAATCTGACAGAGCAGAGTATGATAGGCTATACGGTTCAGACTCAGCATATTGGATGTTCCAAGATAATGCAATGGCTCTACAATGGACAGAACCTGCTGGTCCTCCACTTCAACAGATGGAAGAATGGACATATAAATATGTAATATCAACATCACAGTATGACGTTACTTTACCTGCAGGATCTGATGAAGCTGAAATTCAGTCAAAAGTTGATAATGAATGGGGACGTATTCTTCCTAAGCTATTATTAGCAAAATCCGAGGCTGAATTTGATAATGTATTAAATGATTTCATTAAGCAACGTGAAGAATGGGGATTCGATAAAGTACTTGCGGCTAAGACAGTTCTAATGAATGAAGCAAAAGCTAAATTAGGGTTGAATTAGAAAGTACCTATTAGATAACATATAGTGAATACTAACACAATACTCCGATTTGTATGGCGACATATAAATTGGAGTATGTGTTGTTTTAAAATATATTAATAATATTTCTCGAATCTCATATATTTTTTAAAAAACAAGCTCCAATATGTGTACACTTTACTTGATAATTTTGTCGAATTTTTATATACTTAGGTTAGATATATACTAAAATATACTTTTTTGGGGTTAATTTCATGACAAAGGTGAAATGGGTGGAAAAATGAAAAAAATAAAAGGGCGCTTTTTGTCCTTAAAACTAAGTCATAAATTCACTGTGCTTATAATAATAATTGTTGTGTTGCCAACAATCACATTGTCAATTCTTTTTTTTGAAAGTATAAAAAAATCAGAAATAGAAGAAAAAAAGAAAAATATTGAAGTGAATTTCGCCCAAAATTATAGCCAAATACAAAGAAATATAGAAGTATGCCTCTTGTCCTCACAGGTGGTTATTAATAGTGATAATTTTTGGAACAAGTTAGAAAGCTTTGTGAACGATGGTGATTCTAATACCAAAGAACTAATATATTTTTACTTGAATGAAATAGCAGGTATTGAGAAAGTGGTAAATAGTAATCCTTATTTATACCAGATTCGTGTCTACATAGATACAAAAAAAGTTCCAGAAATGATGCCAATATTATATCATAAGGATCGTTTGGAACGGTTGTCTTGGGCAAAAGATGATTTATATGAATCAAACACCTGGCAATTTGATTATTCAGACACCATTTTCCCGGCAGACAGGCAGCCAACAGAGCATGTAGCCTCTTATGTAACTAGAATGACAGATTTAGATAATTTTAATGCTACTATTGAGATATCAACTAAGATGGAGTTACTCTTTCCTGATTTGTATACTTCAACAGAAGATGAATGGACTTGTTTTATTGATGATAAAGATAATTATTACTATAGTAGCAAGTACGATAGTAGATGGATAGAGCATATAGATGAACTATATGAAAGTATGCCAGAGGATCTAAACTTAAGTTATACAGTAGAAACCATAGTAAATGAAGAAGATGTAATTGTATTATATAAAAGAGTCAATGAAGTTAATGGATACCTAATAAAGATAGTATCCTTAGAAGATGATTTAGCAGCTATTCAAAGAACTAAAAGTATGTTTTGGGCTATATTTATCTTTGTTGTTATATTACTTGTTGTAGTAAGTGATAGAATAGTTGAAATAATTCTAAAACAATTTTATCTTATTATGAAGACTATAAGACAAGTGCAAAGGGGTAATCTAGATGTCCGCGTTCCAGATTGCGGTACTGATGAGATAGGAGTATTAGGTCAGCAGATTAACAAAATGTTAAGTAAAATATCTGGCTTGATGGATGATAGTATTAAGAGAGAGATTTTAGTGAAGGATTCTGAGATTCGTGCTTTACAAAATCAGATCAATGCCCATTTTATATATAATGTACTAGAGTCAGTTAAGATGATGGCAGAGATAGAAGAAAAATATGATATTTCTGATGCCCTCACCTCTCTTGGAAAGTTGCTTCGTTACAGTATGAAATGGGTTTGCAAGAATGTTACTGTGCAAGATGAAATAGACTATATTAAAAATTATCTGGCACTAATTAATCTAAGATTTGATTATGAGATTTATCTTAGCCTTAATGTACCATCCCCTATTTATTCACAACAAATTCCAAAAATGTCTCTACAACCAATTGTAGAAAATGCCATATATCATGGTATTGAGGAGATGGCAGAGGATACTAATATATATATAAAGGGTCAGGTATATGAAGGATATTGTACAATAGAAATTACAGATGCCGGAAAGGGTATGACAGAGGAGAAAGTTAGTGAACTTCAGAAAAAGATTGAAGGGGAAATTGAAACATCAGGGAGCTCAAGCAATGGCATAGGACTGAAGAATGTGCAAGACCGAATTAAGATAAGTTTTGGTTATGATTATGGTATCAGTATAGCATCTAAAAAAGATTGCTATACAAAAGTCATAGTAAAAATACCATTTGTTTCTGAATAAGGGAGGGCATAATGAAAAAACTAGTGATTTGTGAAGATGAGAAAATGATACGAATGGGCATAAAGTCAATTGTTATGCGTTCGTCTGTGGAGTTTGAAGAAATAATTCTATGCAGCAACGGGGAGGAAGCATATGAAATTATTAAGAACCAAAAAATTGATGTACTAATCACTGATATCCGCATGCCAAAGAAAGACGGAGTTACATTGGTAAAAGAAATTCAAGACTTACCCCATGTACCTAAAGTAATCGTAATAAGTGGATATGATGATTTTTCCTATGCAGTGGAACTATTAAGGTATGGAGCAAAAGATTATTTGCTTAAGCCTATTGAAAGGGAAAAGCTATGCCAGGTATTAGAGCAGCTTAAAAAAGAATTTACCGAAGAGGGTATAAAGCAAAAAGATATAGGCCAGATTGTAAATCAACAACTTAAGTATATTCTACTTAATTCTAATATTAGTGAAAGTGAAATTCAGGGCATTGAAGATAGTTTTAAAGATTATTATTATCAAGAAGAGTTTAAAGTCATATGCAGTAATTATAGACCCAAGGATGAAACTAAACTGTATTCAGTTATTTACCTTGATGATATCTATGATCAAAGTGTCTTTATCATAAAAGCAGAAGCTGAGCAGGAGATATTGGAGAATATTTTTAAGGATCAATATGTAGGAATTAGCAGATCTTATTATAAACTTACAGATCTTATAGCCGCTTATGAAGAAGCACTATATGCTAGAAAGCTTGGATTTATTAAGAATAAGTTAATAACTAGATTTTGTAGCATAGATGAAGATGAGGACTGTAAAGAAGCAGTATCAAAAGAAACAATAGGGCAAATGGTTCAAAAATTAGGAACAGATAAGGTAGATGAAGTAATCAAGTTCTTAATGCACTCATCATATAAAGCAAAACAGGGACTTATAAGCCCTAGACAATTTGAAGATATGGTAACTTTACTTATTGACAATATAATTGATACTTATAAAAATCTACTTAATTATGAGGAAGAAGATATTGACCTAATTAATATTTATTCCTATGATAATGTAGATGGATTTTTAGAACTATTAATAGAGCAAATGGAAAAAATTAATGAGAAGCTGACTGGAGATTTTACTGAGTATAAGAATAAGCAAAAGATAAAAAAAGCTGTTTTATTTATACAGGATAACTATAGTAAGAACCTGAATATGGCAGTGGTTTCCAATCATATATCTATGAACTACTCATTATTTTCTTCATTATTTAAACAAGTAGTGGGCATGAACTTTGTTACATATTTAAAGAATATACGAGTAAGTGAAGCAAAAAGGTTACTGGAATTAACAGATAAAAAGGTAATTGAAATCAGCAATATGGTTGGATATGAAAATGAAAAGAATTTTATGAAGATATTTAAAAGTGTATGTGGTGTATCCCCATCAGAATATCGTAAAAATGTCCAGGTAGGAAAGCACCTGGTTAATAAATAGTAGACATATAGGAAGTAATAAAATAATTTACTTATAAATATATATTCAGGAGCTACCCTTAGGTAGCTCCTGAAATTTTTCTTATCCTTGATAATCAATTACATCTAACCATGAATGTAAGAAGTTTCTTTCTTCATCTGTCTCAGCCTTAAGAAGTTGCTGTGCCGCCACAATGGGAAGCCATTTTTGTACATATTGAAGGGCAGTATCACTTTTTTTGCAAAAAAGTTTAATATACTTGTCAGCTAGTTCAGGATAATACAGAACCATCTTTAGATAAGTGGTTGCAGTATCACCGCTGGCATTACCCTGAGTAGCATGGGACCAGTCTATGATATATGCTCCTGATTCATTAATAATTATATTGGAAGGGAGAAAGTCTCCGTGACAAAGTTTTGTGTGCTTTGGCATACTATCTAGTCTAGTTAAGAGCTCGTATTTTGTAGTAGCATCTATTTCATCAAGGTCTTGAATTTGGCGATTTAATTTATCCTTAAGCTTATTTAATAATGGTGCATATTTAGTATGCATTTCCATCTGTAAGTCTACAAATAAATCTAAGTATTCATCTTCTTTTTCAGGATTTTCTTTAATTAACTGATCAAGGGTCTTACCAGGAATGTAATCCATGGTAATACTCCAACTGTCATCAACTTTACCTACAGATAAAATCTTAGGAATCTTTAAACCAGTCTCCTCAACTCTAGATTGGTTAAGGGCTTCATTTAAAATCATGGACTTTGGATGCTCTTTTATAAAAAGTTTAATTACTGTATCTTCATAACGATAGATAGTCTTATTGGAACGTTTTGCTAATATTTGATCCAACTTCATTGTATTATCCCCTTTCAATTCTTACTTACCATAATAGGCTCTGGTGTACATGTCTTTTATCTCACTCATCAATGGATATCTTGGGTTAGCACCGGTACATTGATCATCAAATGCTTGTTCAACCATCTCATCTAAGGTCTTAAGGAAAGCCTTCTCATCAACGCCGTATTCCTTAATTGAACTTTTAATTCCTACTGCTTTTTTAAGTTTGTCGATAGCATCTAGTAGTTTGTTAAATGTGTCCATGTCATCTTTTCCGTGAATTCCAATGAAATTAGCAACTTCAACGAAACGTTCAAGAACATTTGGATACTCATACTGTGAGAATGCTGCCATCTTATAAGGCTTTTCGCAAATATTAAACTTCATAACTTCTTCAATTAGTAATGCATTTGCCACACCATGGGGTAGATTATGGAAGGCTCCTAGTTTATGTGCCATTGAGTGGCAGATACCTAGGAAAGCATTAGCAAAAGCCATACCTGCCATTGTAGAAGCATTAGCCATCATTTCCCTTGCCTTTACATTACTACCATCTTCGTAAGCGATAGGTAGATATTTGAAGACGTTTTTAAGAGCTTTTAGAGCCAATCCGTCGGTGTAGTCAGTAGCCATAACTGAGGCAATAGCTTCAAGAGCGTGAACCATGGCATCGATTCCTGAAGCACTGGTTAGGGATTTTGGTTGAGTCATCATATTGTCAGTATCAATGATTGCCATATTAGGTAGTAGCTCATAATCTGCTAGAGGATATTTTACTCCAGTGGATTCATCAGTAATAACTGCGAAAGGAGTAACCTCAGAACCTGTTCCTGATGTAGTAGGAATTGCAACAAAGTAAGCCTTTTCACCTAATTTAGGGAAGGTATAAACTCTCTTACGAATATCCATAAAGGTCATAGCCATATCTTCAAAGTTAACTTCAGGATGCTCATATAAAAGCCACATGATTTTTGCGGCATCCATAGCGGAACCACCACCAAAGGCAATGATTACATCTGGTTCGAAGGAAGTCATGGCCTTAGCACCTGCTTTAGCACAAGCAAGAGTAGGATCTGGCTCTACCTCATAGAAGCAGGAATAGGTAATATTCATAGACTCCAATTTGTCTGTAATAGGTTTAATATAATTATTCTTATATAGGAAGGAGTCGGTTACGATAAAGGCCTTTTTCTTATTCATAACTGTTTTTAGTTCGTCTAGGGCTACAGGCATGCAACCCTTTTTGAAATATGTCTTTTCTGGAGCTCTAAACCAAAGCATATTTTCTCTCCTTTCAGCAACGGTCTTAATATTAAGTAAATGTTTTACGCCAACATTTTCAGAAACGGAGTTGCCTCCCCAAGTACCGCAACCTAAGGTTAAGGAGGGTGCCAGTTTAAAGTTATATAGATCTCCAATTCCACCATGAGCAGCAGGAGTGTTAACTAGTATACGGCATGTTTTCATAGCCTGTGTGAATTTATCAAGCTTTTCCTTCTCATTAATATTAACATATATTGAAGCTGTATGACCATATCCACCATCAGCAACCAATTGCTCAGCCTTTTCAATTGCTTCATCATAAGTTTTAGCCCTATATAATGCTAGAACAGGAGAAAGTTTCTCATGGGCAAATTCCTCAGAGATGTGAACGCTTTCTACCTCTCCGATTAATACTCTTGTATCTTCTGGAACTTCTATACCAGCAAGCTTTGCTATATTATAAGCACTCTGTCCTACAATCTTATTATTAAGGGAGCCATTGATAATAATCGTTTTTCTAACCTTATCTATTTCTTCATTATTTAATACATAGCAACCACGATATATAAATTCTTCTTTAACCTGATCATATATGCTATCCATTACTGTAACAGACTGCTCAGAAGCACATATCATTCCATTATCAAAAGTCTTAGAAACTATGATAGAGCTTACTGCCTGCTTGATATCAGCACTATCATCTATAATTACAGGAGTGTTACCAGCACCAACTCCTAGAGCAGGTTTGCCAGAAGAATAAGCAGATTTAACCATTCCTGGACCACCTGTTGCCAAGATAATATCAGAATTAGCCATAAGAGCGTTGGTTAACTCCAAAGATGGAACATCTATCCAGCCGATAATTCCTTCAGGAGCACCAGCTGCAACTGCAGCTTCTAATACAACTCTTGCTGCCTCTATAGTACAGTCCTTAGCCCTTGGGTGAGGAGAAATAAGAATAGCATTTCTTGTCTTTAAAGAAATTAAGGTCTTAAATATTGCTGTAGATGTTGGGTTTGTAGTTGGTATAACAGCAGCAACTAATCCAATAGGTTCAGCAATTATCTTTGTTCCATAAGCTGAATCTTCTTCAATTACCCCACAAGTCTTTGTATCCTTATATGCATTATAAATATATTCAGATGCATAATTGTTCTTAATCACCTTATCTTCAACAATTCCCATTCCTGTCTCTTTAACTGCCATTTTTGCAAGAGGAATTCTTTGCTTATTAGCAGCAATGGAAGCAGCGTAGAAGATCTTATCTACTTGTTCCTGAGTGTAAGTTGCGAATACTTTCTGAGCTTCCTTCATTTCTTTCATTTTAGCTAGAAGGGCATCTACTGTATCTATAACTGTTGTTTTATTTTTTACCATATCTTTTACAGCGTCTTTCTTGGCCATATGATAACCTCCTTAAGATAATATTAAATAAATATAGCTTACTTTAGTTACTTGCTTATATTTAAAATCACTTTGTTAAATGTTTCACAATGCAATTATATGATAATCATTAATATAAGTCAATTAATAATATTAACAATAAAAATGCTAGAAACGAGAATATACCAGTAAAAATATACATCAAACAGGATTATGTAAAATTAAGTAAATAATAAAAGTGGTATTTATAAACGTTTTTAGATATAAAGTTTAAAATATATGAAGAGTAGGTGAAAAGATTGTGAAATTTTATATAAGGAAAAATGAAAGTTCTTGTAAATATATGGTCGTGGACATGAAATCACTAGCAACCTATAATATTAATTACGAGATACACATCCTCTATAGCGGAGAATTTGCAAATTGGGCTAGAAAAAAATGTATTCAGAAAGTTTAACGGGGACTCTACTGGACTTTTAACAATAAAATCCATACCGGGTCTTGTAACATACTCTTATGGGTCGGTGCTACCCATTGGTGAATACCAAATTAACGGAAAAAGATATTATCAATTTAGCACAAACTTGTATGTATTAGCTGAAATTTAGACATAGAATGCTCTACTAGATACATTGTACAATACTTTATTTTACAAACCACCCACAATATGGTATAATTAGGGGTAGTGTAAAGTGAACTATGAAAACCCTGAGTCAAAAAATTGGCTCTTTTAGAACCTTGAAA
>JAAYNY010000142.1 GCA_012520635.1 Clostridiales bacterium
CGAATCTGGGAAAGTATCTTGATTATGCCATTGCTGACCATGAAATTGTCATAACAAAGAACGGCAAAAAAGCTGCCAGGCTATCTCCTTACATAACAGATATCGAACGGTATTTGACGGTGAAGGAAGAAGCTCTTGATTACCAATATGGAGGCAAAAAAGTATCCTATGAAGAGTTTATGGAAATCTATGAAAAAAGTGATTTGAGAATGGAATTCATAAACGGGGAGATCTTCCTTATGACATCACCGGAAACTTATCATCAGGAGATTTCCGGAAGACTTTACTTAATCTTAGCCGAATACCTGAAGGATAAAAAATGCAAGGTTTTTTATGCACCCTTTGATGTGCATTTTAGAAAAAAAGACTTCAAAGAGCCTGATGTTCTAAAATCATATTTCTTTAAAGGATTGGAGGCTGACCTTACCAAGCTCTTTAATTCCTAAGATCCACTTATAATATCACTTGATAAATCCGAGAGCTTTCACCCCATGGGTGATATCCTTGCCCTATATACTCAAACCCGTATTTTTCATAATATCCCACATGGTCTGTACATAGATATAGACAACTAAAGCCTCCAACTTTTGCGTCTTCTTTTGCCTTTTTTAGAAGCAAAGAACCATACCCATTTCCCCTAAAGTCTTCCTCAATATACAATGCACAAACCCAAGGATAAAGATCCATTCTACTGATAAAATCATTGGTAATAAGTCCTGCACATCCAATAATAGCTTCATTATCCACTAGCAAATACCATTGTGGTAGAGGATTTGGACTAGTAATGCAATTAGCAATACAATCCTCATATATCATTAGGCTTTCTTCACTAGCCCACTTATCTTGAAAGTATTTAATCGCTCTTTCTTTGTATTCAGGGTTTTCTTTAACTGATATAATCTCCATAAATATTCTCCTTTTTTGCTTAAAAGTAACTTTCTAGCAAGCAGGTAACCCATTCAGGTATAATAGGATCATCAATCCTATCGTATTGAGGGTAATAAGGTTTAATATCTAAAACCGGTGTACCGTTAATTGCATCTAACCCCTCAACTAATAAGAAATCTTTATCAACATCAATAATTTTGACAGAAGTTAACCCTATAGGGTTTGGTCTGTCCTTTGCTCTTTGTGAAAAAATACCTACTAAGGGCATCTCAGGTAGGTTTCTTGGCCGCCTCTCCAGATGTTTTTCTCTTATAAATTTAGCTTCATGCAAATACGTTAAAATTATTGCGTGTGAAAAATCCTCTAAGCCCCTTAAACCGCCAGCATAATCATTAAGCAATTTGATTCTGGATCTAACACTGCCCCAATCCCTATCCCTTCGTTCTATAACATCATTCTCGACATAACCAATCACTGCTATTTCCATATAATTCAATCCTTGATCCATCTTATATTAGACTCTCTGTCCCCCGAACCATCCATAACTTTCCATAATTACATATATATTGTAAGGCTTGGTGTGAATTATGTCAATGATTGTGACATTATAAATTGGATGTTAATATAATTTCTGCAATAACACATATATTAAATTGCTATAATTTTTTGCATAATAATACTCCGGCCATCAGCTAAGTTGTTGGTCGGAGTATTATATCCACCTTTTATCTAAGAGGTAATACATTAATAATCTTCAGTATGTACTGTTTCATAATAGCTAAATCAAGTGCATTTATTTCATTATCAACATTGAGATCCATATAATCATTATATGCACTACCTGGTTCCATTACATGCTTCTTAAGTATAAATAAATCTAGAGCATCAACAACTCCGTCATTGTTACAATCCCCATAGTTTATAGTTTGTGCAGTTTCAAAAAAACCAACCCTTTGCATTTCTGCCCATATAGCATCTGCTGCGGCATAACTTCCTTCTGTTGTAGGATGAATACCATCAGACATTATGTATCTAGAATAATTACCTTCAAAGGCAGGTCTTAAATCTAAGAAATATGCTTCTGGATTTGTTGAATTTGTTACCAATTGTTGAATCTGGGGTCTCATAATGTCTAGATTAGGCTTTAGCATACCAGCCAAACCTCCCACAGGGTCAGGATAGAACAAATAAAATACTTTAATACCATTATTTCTTGCCATCTGCTCAAATAGACTTCTTGCTGCTGCTACTGCAGAATTGACGTTACCACCAATACAGTCATTACCTCCACCATCCATAATAACATACTTTACAGTACCAGCATTTATACCATTTTGGTACTGAGTAGGAATGTTAGGTGAAATTCCTCCACTAAGCATGGTTCCACTTACTGAAAGATCTCTAAAGCTGTCATTTTGATCCAGAATTCCTGCATTCTTGGCATGGTATTCTAACCTTCTTGTAATATCATGGGACATTGCCAAAAATGAATCTCCTATAACTAGGACTTCACTGCCTTTTATTTTTGTGGAACTTGCATTAGCAGTAGCGTAATCAGGATTAGCATATATAGTCGATGTATAAGCGAAAATAATTAAGGTAAACAGGATGATGATTTTCTTAATTCTAAATCTTTTCATAACACTTCCTCCTTTAATTAAATCGTAGTGTCAAGTCTGACACCCTTTTATTATTTTAAAACCTTTATATATCAAGGGTTACAAAGTTTTTTTAAAAAAATAACAATGACCCCCTTATTTGAAGTATAATTAGAGTCATCACAAACCA
>JAAYNY010000143.1 GCA_012520635.1 Clostridiales bacterium
CTCCTTATCTCTCATTAAGCACTACAGTAATATGACACATTCTCTTCTCAATACGATAAGCGGTGCCTCGTGCTCTTGGTTGAATTCTCTTCATAATCGGACCCTGGTTTGCATAACATTCTTCAACGTAAAGCTTCTCTGGATCCATATTCTTAACCTCAGCATTTGCAATAGCAGACTTTAACAACTTCTCTATTACACTAGAAGCATATCTTGGGCTATATGCTAAAATGCCAAGTGCTGTTTTAACATCTTTACCTCTAATGGCGTCTAATACAAAACAAGCCTTAGGAACAGAAATTCTAGCATATGATAACTTAGCTTTTGCTCTGTTATCCTTAATCTCGTTTCTTTCTCTCTTTATCTGGGATCTATGCCCTCTTGCCATGGATAAAACCTCCTTCCATTCAAACTATTTCATTATCTATTACCTGATCTCTTTTCGTCTTTTCCATGTCCTCTGTAGGTTCTGGTAACAACAAACTCACCGAGTTTATGTCCAACCATATCTTCTGTTATATACACGGGAACATGTCTTCTACCATCATGAACTGCAATTGTGTGTCCTACAAACTGAGGAAAAATGGTAGATCTGCGTGACCAAGTCTTAATAACTGTCTTGTCTCCGCTTTTATTGAGAGCATCAACTTTCTTCAATAAATGATCATCAGCGAATGGTCCCTTTTTCAGTGAACGAGCCATAAATTCTAACCTCCTTAGAATTGATTCTATCTGGACGAACATTACTTACTACTTGTAAGTTCCTCCGTCTCTCTTTCTTACTATCATACTATTGGATTTTTTATTAGGCTTCCTAGTCTTAAGTCCAAGAGTAGGTTTGCCCCAAGGTGTCATTGGGCTAGGACGTCCAATACCCGTCTTACCTTCACCACCACCATGTGGATGGTCATTAGGGTTCATAACAGAACCGCGAACTGTAGGTCTGAAGCCCATATGACGTTTACGTCCTGCTTTACCTACTGTTATAAGTTCATGATCAATGTTACCTACTTGACCAATGGTTGCTCTGCATTTTAGAAGAACCATTCTCATCTCTCCACTAGGAAGACGAAGAGTTGCGTACCTTCCTTCTTTAGCCATAAGCTGTGCTGAGTTTCCTGCAGACCTAACCAATTGTCCACCTTTACCTGGATGTAATTCAACATTATGAATCTCAGTACCAACAGGTATGTTGTTTAATGGTAAGCAGTTACCTACTTTTATCTCAACTTTTTCACCACTCATAAGTGTGGTTCCAACTTTAAGTCCATAAGGTGCAAGGATATATGCCTTTTCACCATCTGCATAATGAAGTAATGCAATATTTGCTGTCCTGTTAGGATCGTACTCGATACTTGCTACCTTTGCAGGGATATTGTCTTTCCTTCTTTTGAAGTCAATAATTCTATATTTCCTTCTAGCACCACCGCCACGGTGTCTAACTGTGATTTTACCTTGATTATTACGTCCAGCCTTTCTATTTAAAGAAACAACCAGTGACTTTTCGGGTTTTGTTTTTGTTACTTCAGCAAAATCAGAACCGGTCATATGCCTTCTAGAAGGTGTATATGGGGTATATGTTTTAATTCCCATGATTTTGTACTCCTTTCATATGATGTAGATTGTTTTTTCATCCTACATTAATATTAAATAAACCAAATCTTACAGTCCGGAGAAAATCTCAATTTCAGCACTGTCCTCAGTTAACTGAACAATTGCCTTCTTGGATTTAGCTGTTCTACCTACTTGGTTACCACGTCTGCGCATCTTGCCTCCCATATTCATGGTGTTTACCTTGGCAACCTTTGTACCATCAAACATCTTCTCTACTGCTTCCTTTATCTGAGACTTAGTAGCTTCTGTGTGAACTTTAAATGTGTACTTTTTATCGCTCATGAAATTCATACTTTTCTCTGTAACGATAGGCTCGATGATAACATCATAGTATTTTAAATCTGCCATTATGCGTACACCTCCTCGATCTGTGCTACTGCATCCTTTGTGATCACTACTGTATCATACTTTAGGATGTCATATACATTAATGGAATTAGTTGAAATGGTTCTAACATTTGGTAGATTTCTTGCTGAAAGTGTTACCTTATCATCCTTCTTATCAAGAACAATGAGTGCCCTATTAACTTTAAGATTATCTAGGACTTCTCTCATCTTCTTAGTCTTAATCTCATCAAAAACCATCTGATCCAAAACAAAGAATTTCTCATTGTTAACTTTGGATGTTAATGCTGATTTGATTGCAAGAACTCTTTCTTTTTTATTCATTTTCTTAGAATAGTCTCTTGGCTTTGGAGCAAATACTACGCCGCCACCTTTCCACTGTGGAGATCTGATTGAACCCTGTCTTGCATGACCA
>JAAYNY010000144.1 GCA_012520635.1 Clostridiales bacterium
GGCTCGTAGTGTACTTACCTTGTACTCTTATGATGAAAAAGCTGAAGACATATCAATAGAAAATGTACTTCGTCAAGGATTACAACTTATTTCATTGTTTCCATTACTAACAGTATATGGTTATAAAGCATATCGTCATTATTTTTATGATAAAAGCTTAGTAATCCATCCTCCCAAGGAGGGACTTTCTACTGCTGAAAATATTTTATATATGCTTCGTTCTAATAAAAAGTATACAGAGCTTGAAGCAAGAATTCTTGATATAGCTTTAGTGCTCCACGCAGAACATGGTGGTGGTAATAACTCCACATTTACAACTCATGTGGTAACCTCATCTGGCACAGATACTTACTCCGCAGTTGCTGCATCCTTAGGTTCATTAAAGGGTCCAAAACATGGTGGAGCAAATATTAAAGTAATGCAGATGTTTGATGATATTAAAGAGAATGTAAAGGACTGGAGTAGCGAAGAGGAAGTTGGGAATTATCTATCTGATATTCTTAACAAAAAAGCATTTGACAAATCAGGTTTAATATATGGTATGGGTCATGCAGTATATTCCATCTCAGATCCTAGAGCTAATGTGTTAAAGAAGTTTGTAAAGCAACTATCTGATGAAAAAGGAATGGAAGAGGAATTTGGCTTATACGAAATGGTTGAAAGATTGGCTCCTGAGATTATCGCAAAAGAAAGGCAAATCTATAAGGGAGTTTCAGCAAACGTAGACTTTTATAGTGGTTTCGTATATCGTATGCTTGATCTTCCTGTTGAACTTTATACTCCAATATTTGCTGTTGCTAGAATATCTGGATGGATAGCTCATCGACTAGAAGAATTAAATAATGCCGGCAAAATTATTCGCCCAGCCTATAAGAGTGTATCTAAGAAAAGACCTTATCTTGGCTTGGAAGGTCGTAATGAGGATAAATAAGAAAGCTAAAAGTTCTTATTAATGAGCAAAATTAGAAAATTTAGAACCATAAAGTTCTAGTGTATTTCTTCGTTATACGCATATACTAAAAGCGTAACATAAACAACAACACAGATTATCCCCAGTAAATTAGGGATAAGAAATGGAGGAGTTTATAATGGCAAGAAACAGAGCAGAAATACCTGAAGCTAGAGAAGCACTAGATAGGTTTAAGTATGAAGTAGCTAATGAAATAGGAGTTCCTTTGAAAAAGGGTTATAACGGAGACCTAACTTCCTATCAAAATGGTTCTGTCGGTGGTTACATGGTTAAGAAAATGATTCAGAATGAACAAAAAAGAATGGCTGGTTTACAGTAATTGGATTAGAAAAACAATTTAATAATATGTTAATAGAGCGGTTATTTAGTAACCGCTCTATTCAATTGAAAGAAATGATAATAAAGCACTATAAAACGTTGAAATAATTGATTTTATAGGATAAACTTAAACTAAAACAAGTTGACAAATGTGCATAATAATATAAAATAATTATAATAGCCATTGTTAATATGGTATAGAGAGGTATGGGTTAATGAGAGTTATAGCAGGAAAAGCAAAGAGGCTACAACTTAGAACACCATCAGGGTATGATACTAGACCAACTACTGATAAGATAAAGGAAACACTGTTTAATATGATTAATCCTTATTTGGCTGATGCTGATTTTCTTGATCTTTTCTCAGGTAGTGGTGCAATAGGTATTGAGGCTTTATCAAGAGGTGCTAAATTTGCAGCATTTGTAGAAAATAATAGAGCTGCTTTAGATTGTATAAAATCAAATCTTCAGTTTACAAAATTAGATTCTCAAGCTGAAGTTTATTCTATGGATGCAAAAGAATCCATTGCTGCTTTAGAGATAAAAGGTAAAGTGTTTGATTTTGTATTTATGGATCCCCCATATGATAGTAATTTAGAGAAGGATATATTATTAGAACTACAATACTCAAATATAATATATTGCGATACTATTATAATTGTAGAGACATCTAGACAAGCAGACTTTGAATATTTAAAAGATACAAAATTTAGAATATCCAAAATAAAAGAGTATAAGACAAGCCAGCATGTATTTATAGAAATGGTTTAACTTAATATAAGAATGGTGGTATTAGACATGAAGATTGGTATTTATCCCGGTAGTTTTGATCCAATTACTCTGGGACATCTAGATATAATAATTAGAGCATCGAAGTTAGTAGATGAGTTGGTAATAGGAGTCTTAAATAATCCAGCAAAAAAAACTGTATTTAACGAGGCTGAAAGGGTTCAATTGGTGGAAAGAGTCCTAAAGGAATACAAGCTAGGAAGTAATATAAAGGTAGAGGCTTTTAACGGTTTATCAGTGGATTTTGCAAATAAAAAAAATGCATCATTTATAGTAAGAGGCTTGCGAGCGGTTACGGATTTTGATTATGAGTTACAACTAGCACAAACAAATCATAAAATGAAACCGGATATTGACACTATATTTTTTACAACAAGATTAGAATATTCTTATCTGAGTTCAAGTACAGTAAGAGAAATAGCAAGCTTTGGTGGTGATATAAAACTGTTTGTGCCTGAATGTATTGTACAGTCTGTATATGACAAATATAAAGCGATAAGGAGTGTTTGAGTATGGGAGTAAGCAAAATTGAGCAATTGATAGAGGACATATACGAGTTCATTGAAAGCTGTAGGATGCAACCACTTTCAAGTACTAAGGTTATAGTACCTAAGGACGAATTATATGACCTTTTAGACGAGCTAAGACTAAGAACACCGGATGAAATCAAGCGCTACCAAAAAATCATCGCCAATAGAGATGCAATAATTGCCGATGCAGAAAAAAAATCCGAACAGATTCTTGTCCAGGCCAGAGAAAATGCTAAGGAATTATTGAATGAGCATGAAATAATGCAACAAGCTTATTATGAGGCCAATGAAATGATCATGCAAGCTTCCCAGGAAGCTGATAGGCTTCGCAGAGAAGCTCAAGAAGAAGCGGATCAAATTAGGACAGGTGCATTGGTTTACTCCAATGAAATACTAAGCGAATTAGAAAAAGTAGTAAGCAACACTTATGAAGTGTCAGCTTCAAAATATGACAGCTTTCTTAATTCATTACAAAGTAATTTGGAGATAGTAAGACATAATAAACAGGAGTTAATGGAACAGTTATATCCTGCGAATAATACATCTGAGCAACCACCTCAAGAAAACTATGAGATGGAAGATGATTTTGATTTCGATGAAAATACATTTATTGATAATGTAGACTAATCTTTCAACTGACAAAAATTAATACATAAAAAACTGAAAGTAGCATTGCTATGCAGACACTTAGTATCTTTACGGAAATATAGGATTTGATTGATAGTCTTGATTCTCCAAGTACACTTTTGGTTTGTGCCAAGCCAGATAATCCGCCAAAGGCAGTTATAATGGAGACCAAGACTATCTTTGTATTATTATCAATTCTCATATGGCATATATAATTGATACCAGTGGTTATTTCCATTATTCCCATGGCCACTGCTTTATAGAGGCTGTTAGTTTGCCAAACGGAATTTATAATTTGTGCCAATATAGAAAAAAGAATTATATAACCACCAATATTAGTTATAACTTCAAATCCATTCATGATTGATTTGTCTAAATCTTCAAATGTAAATTTACTTTGAAGATTTATACTTTTTATTCTTATAGGTTGACAATCTGCAAGATGTTTTCTTGCTTTATTTTTTTCACAGTAGTTTTTATAGCTACGATATATAATGGCACTTATTATGGATGAACTATATATAATAATAAATAATGGTAAGCGCATACTAGGCATCTTTAATTGATTTGTTGCAATATAGCTTATTATAAATATTGGGCTAGCATTATTACACATACTAAGAAGGAAGTTACCTTCTTTGTTTGTGATTTTATCATCTAATGCTAAGTCTGCCACTGTTTTTGCTCCCATTGGCAGACCAGATAAAAATCCAATTAAGATTGGATAGCAACCATCCCTGCTTACCCTAAAGAGCCTTCCGATAAAGGGATATATTATTTGACTGATTTTACTAGCAATATTTAATTTTATTATCAGATTAGATACTATTATAAAGGGAAGAAGAGTGGGCAATACATTTAAGAACCAAAGCATCAACCCTGATCTAGCACCCTTATAGGATGCATAGGGAAATAAAAACATTAAGATAAAAAAGAATAATAATAATCCTTTTAATAGTTTGTTTTTATAGTATTGTATAGAGTTCATAAAAATCTCCCTTCTACAGGGACTATTAATATAATCTATTGAGAGTGATGCTAGATTATTCAAAATAAAAGATTATTACTAAATGGAAAGGAGACATTTATATGTCAACAGGCAAAAGTTTACCAAAACGTAGTGAGGTTAATAAGGAATCCAAGTGGGCTATTGAAGATTTGTATTTATCAGATGATTTATGGCAAGATGAATATGATAAGCTTGGCAATATGCTAACAAAGGTTTCAGAGTATAGAGGAAAGTTATCAGAATCAGCAAAAATCTTACTTGATTTTATGAAATTATCTGATGAACTTCGGATGATGATGGAAAGAGTATACGTATATGCCAATCAAAAATATCATGAAGATACAGCTAACCCTGTATATCAGGATCTTGCTGATAAATCTGGAGTGCTTATGGTTCAGATGGATTCTGTGTTTTCATTTGCAGTACCGGAGATTCTTTCAATACCTGAGGAAAAACTCAAACAGTTTATGGAAGATGAAAAGGATTTGAGCTTGTATGAATTTTATTTTAAGAATATTCTTCGTCGCAAACCTCATGTTCTTACAGCTGAAGGAGAGGCACTTTTAGCAGATGCTGGTGAAATGGCTATTTCTCCTGACAATATTTATTCCAAGTTCAATAATGCAGATATTAAATTTCCTGAGATTGAAGATGAGAATGGGGAACTAGTTAGAATTACCCATGGTAGATTTATTCAGCTATTAGAAAGTGAAGATAGAAGGGTAAGGCGTGATGCCTTTAATGGATTGTATTCCACTTATGAAGGCTTTAAAAACACTTTAGCAGCAACCTTTAGCTCTAACCTAAAGCAAGAGTTCTTCTTTACTAAGGCCAGAAATTATAATTCAAACCTTGAAAAAGCATTAAATGATAGTAATGTTCCTGTAGATGTCTATACCAATCTAATCGAAGCAGTTCATGACAATATGGGATTGATGCATCGATATGTATCCTTAAGAAAAAAGTTGTTAGGTGTAGATGAGCTTCATATGTATGATTTGTATGCACCTTTGGTTCAAGATGTTAAGATGGATCTGCCATTTGAAGAAGCCAAGAAGATTGTTGCTGAAGGGCTAGTACCTCTCGGAGAGGAATATCAAAAGATTTTACATGAGGGTTTTAATAATCGCTGGATAGACGTATATGAGAATGAGAATAAAAGAAGTGGTGCATACTCATGGGGAGCTTATGGTGTTCATCCATATGTACTTTTAAACTATAATGGTAGCTTGGATAATGTATTTACACTAGCTCATGAAATGGGTCATGCCATCCATAGCTATTATTCTGACAAGGTACAACCTTATGTATATGCAGCTTATAAAATATTTGTTGCAGAAGTAGCTTCTACATGTAATGAATCTTTGCTTATAAACCATATGTTAAAGAATACGGATGATAAGATTGAAAAAGCTTATCTTATTAATCATTTTCTTGATAAATTTAAGGGAACTCTTTATAGACAGACAATGTTTGCTGAGTTTGAGATGATTACCCACAAGATGGCTGAAGAAGGACAGAGTTTGACAGCGGATACTCTTTGCAAGATCTATCATGACTTAAATGTAGCTTATTACGGTGATGATATTGTTGTAGATCCTGAAATAGATATGGAATGGGCAAGAATACCACACTTCTACGACGCCTTCTATGTCTATCAGTATGCCACTGGATATTCTGCTGCAATTGCTTTATCTAGACGTATCTTACAAGAAGGAAAGCCTGCTGTGGATGATTATATGCGTTTCTTAAGTAGTGGTGGATCAAATTATCCAATTGAGTTACTTAAGGAAGCTGGGGTAGACATGAATACAAAAGAGCCAGTTAATCAAGCACTTAAATTATTTGAAGAACTTCTGGATCAGATGGAAGAGTTAATGGCGTAAAAAATAAAAGATAAAATATTACCAATCTATTCATAGGATATGAGTAGATTGGTATTTTTTATAAAAACATATTCCTTAGATAATAGCTAATTCCTGCTTGTATTCGTTTTGTAGATTGACCTCGAACTTATCATATAGAGCCTGATAAAAAAGATGGGAGGCCAAGATGTCTTTATTAAGCATCTTCATTCCTAATGCATCAAGCTGTTCATGTGCCTTTGAAAGTTTTGTAATAACAGGAAGTTTTCCTGACTCTTTGATTTTTCGAATAAGATGGGTGGCTTCTTTTTTTACACCCAGTACCCTTGCGTAGTATATAAGGTTATCTTGGATGAATCCTATAAGAACATCAGTTTTTATGTCTAAAAGCACATGGATTAGTGATCTATTGACTCTGGTTAAAGTTATGTTCTTAGTCTTTATCTTTTCTATTAATTCCTGTATATTTGTATTAATTAGATCTATATTTTTAATTCTATCAGCCATATCAGGTGAAAGATCCTGGTAGCTTGATAAATCATGTTTACTCTCCCATAGTAATTTGTACTTAATTATACTTTCAAAATCTTTTATAGTTATAGGACAAGTAATATTATAGTTGCTAGTAAAATAATCAAACACATTTTGGGGGACACTATCTTTAATGGGAGATAAAGCTAATAAGCTGTCAGTATCTTCAATAATGTTTCGAATAGCGGTAGCGGAACTAACAGTGTAATCAGTATTTTTATCTGGTGATTGATTATTAACTATGGGGTAATTAACCTCCTTGTCATGGTAATGTGCCTTAGTCCTGCTAATAGTTATAGGTCTTATAGAGGAATTAATTCTAAGTAGTGCTTTAATATACTCTATACCAAGGATATTATTAGGCTCTGATATAAGATTTGTTAAGGCCTTATCCTTGCTATCCCCATCTATGGTAAGAAACTTGCTTGCAGCTTTTGCTCTTGCCATAGGGTATGATAATCCATTTCGTAGATATGAAGATATAAGATCTTGAAATTTATCGCTAGGATTATTGAAAAGCCTAGCGGCTTCATCTAATAGCTTTATATCTCCGCATTCACTTCCAAAGCAAATGTAATCAACAATACCTAGGCCATCAAGAAGTGAGACAGCCCCAAGAGCGAAAAACTCTGCACTAGCTGTAGCATAGTAGGTAGGAAGCTCTAATACCAAATCAAGACCATTATTTAAAGCCATCCTACTACGGCTATACTTATCCATAAGAGCAGGATGTCCACGTTGCACAAAATTTCCGCTCATAACAGCAATCACATAATCTGCACCTGTAATTTCTTTTGCCTTTTCAATATGATATTTGTGTCCGTTATGAAATGGATTATATTCAGTTATTATGCCGACAACTTTCATATTATTGTACCTTTCTTTTATTGCAAATAATCTTATTGATATAATTGTTAATTATATCAAAAGTTAGACATATTTTTAAAAATGATAATAGATAATACTATTAAAATTATAATTTTTGTTAAATTATATATAAGTTACTATCTAATAGCAAGTATATTATAACAAAATCCGAGTAATTTAGCATCAAAACCACTTGTATCCATATAGTATTTGTTTTATAATAAAACTTATGGGCTTATGTTTTTATGTAAATAATATAGAAAAAATAGATGCTAAGGAAGGAGAAACATCATGAGTTTTATTGATGGTATTAAAGCAAGAGCAAAGCAAAACAAGAAAACAATTGTACTGCCTGAGGCTGGGGATAGAAGAACCTTGGAGGCGGCTCATACTATTCTTGCAGAGGAAATAGCAGATATTGTATTAATTGGTAATGAGGATGATATAAATAAGGGGGCTGACGGACTTGATTTGTCGAAAGCAATAATTATTGACCCCTTAAAAGCAGACAAACTTAATAGCTATATCGACCTACTTGTTGAACTAAGAAAGAATAAGGGTATGACAGCTGAAAAGGCAAAAGAGTTATTAACTACTCAGCCACTTTATTTTGGAGTAACCATGGTAAAGGCTGGAGATGCTGATGGTATGGTAGCAGGAGCAGTATACTCCACAGCTGATGTTCTTCGCTCAGCACTACAAGTTATTAGAACAGCTCCAGGAACAAAATTAGTTTCTGCCTTTTTCTTAATGGAAGTGCCTGATTGTGAATATGGTGAAAATGGAACATTTATATTTGCTGATAGTGGATTGAATCCAAATCCTACATCGGAAGAACTGGCTGAGATAGCGGCAAGCAGTGCAAAGAGTTTTGAGATCTTGGTAGAGACTGAACCAGTAGTAGGTATGCTTTCATTCTCCACAAAGGGAAGTGCGTCCCATCCTGATGTTGATAAAGTTGTTGAAGCAACAAAGATTGCAAAAGAAGCATATCCAAACATTAAGCTAGATGGTGAGCTTCAATTGGATGCAGCTATCATTCCTTCTGTGGGTGCTTCAAAAGCTCCAGATAGTGATGTGGCAGGTAAAGCTAATGTACTAATATTCCCTGATCTTGATTCCGGTAATATTGGTTATAAGCTAACTGAAAGACTGGCAAAGGCACAGGCCTATGGACCAATAACACAAGGTCTTGATAAACCAGTAAATGATTTGTCTAGAGGTTGCTCGGCAGATGATATTGTTGGAGTTGTTGCAATTACAGCTGTACAAGCTTAAGTTAATAGATAATATAATTGGAGGATAGATAAAAATGAAAGTACTTGTTATTAACTGTGGAAGTTCATCATTAAAATATCAGTTGATTGATTCTGATAGCAAAGAGGCATTAGCAGTAGGTATATGTGAAAGAATCGGCCTTGAGATGGGTGTTTTAAAACATACACCAGTAGGACAAGATAGGGTTGTAGTTGAAGCAAAGATGGATAATCATGAAGTAGCTGTATCTATGGTTATTAATGCACTTACTAATAAAGATCATGGTGTTATAAAGGAACTTTCTGAAATTGATGCGGTTGGACATAGAGTGGTACATGGAGGAGAAAAATTTGCTTCTTCAGTAATTATTACAGATGAAGTAGTAAATGCTATCGAAGAATGTAATGATCTAGCTCCCCTTCACAATCCAGCAAACCTTATAGGTATTCGTGCATGTCAAAACCTTATGAAGGACGTTCCTATGGTAGCAGTTTTTGATACAGCATTCCATCAAACAATCCCTGCTAAAGCCTTTTTATATGGTCTTCCCAAAGAATACTATGAGAAGTATAAGATTAGAAAATATGGCTTCCATGGGACAAGTCACAGTTTTGTATCAGCTCGTATGGCAGAATTTTGTGGACTAGATATAAACAATTCAAAGATAATAGTATGTCATCTTGGTAATGGAGCTAGTATTACCGCTGTAGAGAATGGAAAATCCGTTGATACTAGTATGGGCTTTACTCCCCTTTCCGGTCTTATAATGGGTACCAGAAGTGGAGATATTGATCCTTCCATAATTGAGTTTATCGCGAATAAAGAGAATAAGAATCTTGATGAAATCATGCATCTATTAAATAAAGAATCAGGAATAGCTGGTATGTCTGGTGTATCTAGTGACTTTAGAGATATTAATGACGCTATGGATGCAGGTAATGAACAAGCAAGAATTGCATTTGAAGTATTTGTATACAGAGTAGTAAAGTATATAGGTGGATTTGTTGCTAGCATGAATGGTGTAGATGCTATAGCATTTACAGCAGGTGTTGGTGAGAATGATCCTTTAGTACGTTCTGATGTGTGTAAGTACTTGAGCTACTTGGGTATAACCATAGATGAGGAAGTTAATGATGTTAAGAGTAAAGAAATTATGATATCCACACCTGATTCTAAGGTAAAAGTAGCTATTATCCCAACTAATGAAGAACTAGCTATTGCTAGAGAGACAGTAAAACTTATATAGAGTTATACTTAAGAATTTTTCGTTGACAAATAAAAGCGCAGTAGTTATAATACATGTTAGTGCGTAATCCATAGAAACTATTCATGGAGTATTCGGAGAGAGAACATGCTAATATCTTTATCAGAAATCATGAATACAAAGAACAAAGTTGAGCACATTCTTGCACCTATTGAGATGGAGAACTTCGTTTTCGAAGGGAATTCTTATACATTTGCAAGAAAGGATCCTGTTAATCTTATTATTACTAATCTAGGTAATAGAAAAGTATTAATAGAAGGTTCTGTAAAGCTCTCCCTAATTCTGTTTTGCGACAGATGCTTAAAGGATTTGGAGTATCCTATGGATATTACCATTGACAAAGAGATAGATTTTAAGCTTACTGAAGCAGAACGTGCCAAAAACCTGGACGAAGCAAACTATATTACTGGATATAATCTGGATGTAGACATATTGATCAAGGATGAAATTATTTTAGGTTTTCCCATGAGATTGTTATGTAATGAAGATTGCAAAGGTATTTGCATGACATGTGGAATTGATCAAAATGAGGAGACCTGTGACTGTGATAAGACAGTTTTGGATCCTAGAATGTCAGTAATCCGAGATATCTTCAATAATTTTAAGGAGGTGTGACTATGTCTATCGGTCCAAAGAACAAATCATCAAAAGGAAGAAGAGATCGTCGTAGAGCTAACTGGAAAATGGATGTTCCTAATCTAGTTAAATGCAGCAAATGTGGAGAATTAATGGCTCCTCATAGAGTATGTAAGGCTTGTGGTTCTTATAACAAAAAAGAGATACTTCCTACAGAGTAAGAGAAAAATAAATTTTATGATTTACAGGATAAAAAGGACTGTTGTAAAACAGTCCTTTTCTTTTGATGAACTTAAAGGTTTATTAAGTTAAAATATGGTTGCAATAAACAAATCTTTGATATAGAATATGCATAATGTTTTATAGATCGTAATTAAAGGGGATGTATATGAAGGAATTATTACTTAAAAGAAAAGCTAAGTTTGTGCAGTATCTGATTGCTACATTTATGTTTATTATAACTCACTTTGCACAGATGATAGTATTTGCATTGATTTTTGGAGCAATTGAAAAGGCAGACCTATAATACTATAAACTAGTGGCTATTATAACTATTGCTTTTATTATATATTCGCCGATTTCTTATCTGATTTCTAGGTTGTTACGTATCCGCTATATGAGAGATACTATATTAGATGTGAGATTGCAGGCTTTTGATAAGATAATGAAGATGCCCTTTAAGCAGTATTCACAAAAGTCAAAGGAAGTCTATATATCTAATCTGATTAATGATGTTAATAATTTTGA
>JAAYNY010000145.1 GCA_012520635.1 Clostridiales bacterium
CCGGACCCATCATGGATCAATTAAGCTAAATTTTAACTTAAGCTAATTCATTAAAATATTTTATAGTTCTAACCATGTTACTGGTGTATGAATTCTCATTATCATACCAAGCTACAACTTTAACTAAGGTCTTGCCATCTTCAAGATCCATAACTGCTGTCTGTGTAGCATCAAAGATTGAACCATAAGTGCTTCCAATAATGTCAGAAGATACAATTTCATCCTCTGTATAACCAAAGGAAGCATCTGCTGCTGCCTTCATAGCTGCATTAACTTCATCAGCTGTTACTTTCTTATTACATACAGCTGTTAAGATTGTTGAAGAACCTGTAGCTACAGGAACTCTCTGTGCAGCACCTGCTAACTTACCATCTAATTCAGGAATAACAAGTCCGATTGCTTTTGCAGCACCGGTAGTGTTAGGAACGATATTAACTGCAGCTGCTCTAGCACGTCTTAGATCTCCCTTTCTATGAGGACCATCTAATGTCATCTGATCACCAGTGTAAGCATGAATTGTCATCATGTAACCTTGATCGATAGGAGCAAGTTTATTTAAAGCGTCTGCCATAGGAGCAAGGCAGTTAGTTGTACAAGATGCTGCTGAAATAATTGTATCGGATGCCTTTAAGATATTCTCATTAACACCAAATACAACTGTAGGAAGGTCATTACCTGCAGGTGCAGATATTACTACCTTCTTAGCACCAGCGTCGATATGTGCCTGTGATTTTGCCTTAGTTGCAAAGAAACCTGTACACTCAAGAACTACATCTACATCTAACTCTTTCCATGGTAAGTTGGAAGGATCTGCTTCTTTATAAATTTTGATTTCCTTACCATCTACTACGATGGAATTCTCTTTCGCTACAACGGTATCAGCCTTTGCATATCTACCCTGTGCGGAATCGTATTTTAATAAGTGTGCTAACATCTTAGCATCTGTTAAGTCATTAAGTGCTACTATCTCATAACCCTCTGCACCGAACATCTGTCTAAAAGCAAGACGGCCGATACGTCCAAAACCATTAATTGCTACTTTTACTGCCATGATTGATTCCTCCTAATTATAAAATTTATTATTACTGCCATAAGAGCAGTATATAAAACCTTACCTTGAGAAATATTACCCATAAAACAGTTTGTCAATAATTTCTCAATCATAATTTTACTAAATTTAATATGAAATATCAAGACATTACTCTATTTTTCATGGAAAATTATGATATTAGTTATATTTTTAGGTATTAGCCTATGATTTTTGTGCATTTTTAAGTCTCTATGTTCTTTTAACATTTAATAGTATTGCCGTTATAGTGCTTCCTATATACTGACATAAGCTAATAAATTTCTTCTAACCAACTGTTTAAGGATAACATATTTTATATAGTTAGTAAATAATATTTCAAATAAAAAGAATACCTACCATAATTTGCATATTAACATCATTAGGTTGCAAATCATGGTGGTATTCTCTTAATTTCAATCATAATTTTAGTTTGCTTTTAATCTGAATTTGTATTCTAGTCTTATCTTATCAGCTATTAAGGCTATAAACTCAGAATTAGTCGGCTTACCCTTTCCATTACTAACTGTATATCCGAATAACTCTTCTATAGTATCCATCTTCCCCCTACTCCAAGCCACTTCAATAGCATGACGTATAGCTCTCTCAACTCTGCTTGGTGTTGTTTTATGTTTCTTTGCAATTGATGGATAAAGTATTTTGGTTATAGAATTCAACATCTCAACATCATTAACTGACATAATAATTGCATCACGTAAGTATTGATAACCTTTTATATGTGCTGGAACACCTATTTCATGAATAATATTGGTAACATCGGTTTCCAGATCCCTCTCTAAATATGTACTTTTATTTTCAAATGCACTTACTCTATGATTATCTATAAGTCTATTATGGTAATCTCCCTTTACCTGTTTAATCCTTGATAGTACCACATTGCTATCAAATGGTTTCATTATATAGTAATTAGCCCCCAACTCAAATGCACTTTCTGTTACTCCTTCTTGTCCAATAGCAGTAATGATAATGAAAGAAGGGCTCTTTTTAAATTCCGAATCCCTTCTTACTTTCTCCATCACCCCAAGCCCGTCCAATTTCGGCATAATTAAATCCAATAATACGACATCCGGTTTTTTCTCTTTGATCATGTCTAGAGCGTCCAAGCCATTTTCTGATTTTCCAACTACTTCGATATCTGCATCTTCTTTTAGTATATCTTCTAGTAAGTTAACCATCCTTTCGTTATCATCCACTATCGCTACATTGATTTTGCTCATAATCCTTACCCAACCTCCATTATTTTATTTTTGCTCTCCATTGTGTGACCATTTATCCCCTGTTTGCTTACTTGGATAGCTTTTTATTTGTACCATATTAACCCATCTGTCAAAATAGAGTCAATCTAACATTTCCTGTAAATGACTCCATTTTATAAATAATAACATAATTAGGCACAAGTGTCTATAATATACTATTTTTCTACATTCGAATGTATGTGCAAGTGGGGATTACATGTAATAATTGTAAATTATTACCATAACTAATTATAGGCATAAGTCTTCTAATATTCCATTCTTTCTTTTCGCACTATTCGACAGTAATAATATTAATTTTAATTTTCATTATCCAAAAACCACAAGATTTTGTATTTTAATAAATCTTACTCAACTAATGCCTTGTTGTAAGACTGAGAACATAATTATTTTTTACAAGATTTCGTCGATTTCTTTTTAAAACAAAACATTTAATAATTCTAATTTTTCACCATGTTTTCAATGAATGTACCGTAACCTTTAGTTGAATCCTGTATAAAAACATGAGTAACAGCACCTATTATCTTATTATTTTGGATAATGGGGCTACCGCTCATCCCCTGAACAATACCACCTGTCACATCTAGCAAACCTTCATCTGTAATTTTGATTATAATCCCTTTGCTATGATTTGAATTACTTATGTCAACCTTTTGTATTTCAATTTCATAATCTGTAATTTTCCCCTCAACCATACAACGAACATACGCTTTTCCCACTTTAACATCCTGCTTAAATCCCATCTTTAAAGGTTTAAAATTGGAATCTAACCTATACTTACTATTAACATCTCCGAAGATTCCTTGAAAGGTATTATCAGTTATGTTTCCAATCCGATGCTTTTCACTTTGTCTAATCATACCTATAAGTTCTCCCGGTTCTCCTTCTTTTCCCTTTACAATATTAAGTATTTCAGCATCATATATAGATCCACTACTTATTTCCATTAATAATCCTGTATCAATATCTGTTACACCATGACCCAAGGCACCAAAATGCCCATCGGTAGATATATAGGTTAATGTTCCGATTCCTTGAGTATCGTCCCTTATCCAGGTACCAATCTTATAATTACCATCTGTGGTAATAACCGGAGTGACCTTAACATTTACAATTTCTCCATTGCGACGTATTTCAAGTCTTACATCTTTTCCACCTGATTTTTGAATTTCCTCTATTAACTCTTCTTTATAATTTACTTTCTTAGAGTTTATAGACAGAATATAATCTCCAGTTTTAAGTTTGTTGTGTGCAGGCTCATAGTTTAGTCCATCATTGCCAGTAATCCTACCATTACCTAGCACAAGTATACCATCGGTTTC
>JAAYNY010000146.1 GCA_012520635.1 Clostridiales bacterium
CACTTTCTTCAAAATCCCTGCCCAATTATTTCGCCCCCTTCTTCAAGGCTTACCTCTTAAAACCCTATGTATCAATACTATCTTTATCTTCTACCATTCTAGCATACCCTATGGATTTTATCATTGTTTTTCCTATGATATATGATAAAATAACAGTAAATGTATGGAATGGAGTAGAGTCAATGATAATTAGGAATTTCCCTTTAGATATAGACTTTAATTATCCCCTAGACAAAGAATATAATACGGATAAAATTGCTTTTTTTGATATAGAGACCACTGGTTTTGCTGCTAAGACAAGCTACCTATATCTTATAGGCTGCATTTATCGAAAGGATTCTTCCCTACATCTTATTCAATGGTTTGCAGAGGATATTAAGGAAGAGTCTAAGCTTATTATCAATTTCTTTGAATTTATAAAAGATTACGACCTTCTCATACACTATAACGGAACAGGCTTTGACATTCCCTATCTTTTAAGTAAATGTAGCATGTTAAAGTTAGATTATTCTTTTGAAAATATACAAAGCCTTGATATATACAAAAAAATTTCTTCAATCAAGAAGATATTTCGACTAAAAAACTTTAAGCAAAAAACAATTGAAGCTTTCTTAAAAATAAATAGGCTAGATACCTTTAGCGGCGGGGAACTAATTGAAGTGTATCAAAACTATGTTGGAAAAAGACAACTCGAAATCCTTAAGGAGTCAAATAATACAAAGTCAAGCAATGACCAGAATACAGAAACAGATTACCTACTTCATTTGTTATTACAACATAATCAAGATGATATTAAGGGTCTGGTTGAGATATGCCCTATCCTATACTATACCCATATATTTGACAAACCTTTTAGCATCCTGCAAGCAGGGATAGATGAAGGACAACTGTTAGTCAATATCCGTTATGATATTCATCTTCCCATACGTGTTAGCTTTGGAAATGATAATATCTATATAAAGGCCTATGGTGATACTGTTTCTATCTCTATTAAGATTTTTGAAGGGGAGCTAAAGTTCTTTTATGACAACTATAAAGATTATTACTATCTTCCAGATGAGGATCAGGCCATCCATAAAAGCCTTGCCATATTTATGGACAAAGAATACCGAGTGAAAGCAAAGCCATCAAACTCTTATACCAAAAAGCAAGGGCTTTTCGTCCCACAGTATCAATCTATTGTATCCCCTCATTTTAAAATAGAGAGATCTGATAAATTCTCTTTTATAGAGATAGATACAGACTTCCTACTACAAGAAGAAATCCTAAAGGCTTACATTAAACATATCTTAAACCATATAATAAGCACAAGAGACATAATATAAAAGAGCTGTCCCATAAATCACAGTAATTGTGATATTATGGGGCTGCTCTTTTTTTATGACATCTTTCTTATATGATTTTTACGATATTTTAAAGGTGATATTTCATGATACTTCTTAAATACTTTTTCAAAATATGTAATACTCTCATAACCTACTAAATCTGCAATCTCTGTAATATTATATTCAGGCATCTCCAACAACTTTCTTGCCCTTTTTATTCTAATCACATTAATATATTCATTTACAGTAAATCCAGTAACTTCTTTAAATATACGACTTAAGTAACATTTACTTATAAAAAAACTTTCTGCTATATCAGCTAATGACATCTTCTGATGAGAATTCAAACTTATATACTCTGCAATCTCATTAATTTTCTTATGTTTCTCCGTTTTAATAGGGATATTAGCCAATGCCGGACTTTCACCGTTCTTGCAACGTATAGCATATACTAAAAGCTCAACCAGTTTCATTTTAACTACAAATTCATAATTGGAATGTTTCATTTTCATTTCTCTAATAATAAAAAACAAAATATTCTCTACATATTTTCGCCCTACTTCATTTAGATTAATAATTCCAGAATGATTTTTAAAGAATGATTTGACTTGAATGTTTTTACTGAGTTTTAGAATGGAACTAATTTCCTTTGATGGTATTAATATCTTAATTCTATCATGATAATTATTATTAGAAGCAACAGTTCTATGAACTTGATTACGATCAATCAATACAAGACTTCCTCTTTTAACAAGGTGAATCTTTTTTTCAATAAAGTAATAACGCTCTCCACTTAACAGATAATATATCTCATATTCGTTGTGAAAGTGTTTGGATGCCATATTGAAATCGTAATCACACTCAATACGTTCAACAGCAATTTGTCCTATCGTATCACGAAATAATATGTTCTCCATAGTGTCTGTCCTCCTTTAAAAAGCCTCTTATAGTAAGACTAACAAGGTATGATTTATATTAATTATGCTATAAGCCTAAGCTTATTATATATGATGTATATGGTAAATTAAAGTACCTTATTGGTATAAATTTTTATTATTTAGTTTATATATTTGCATTTTATTCAAAATACAACATCCAAACAGCAAAAAGAACCTGTTTTCGACTAATAAATGCACAAATTGCCATTTATTAGTTTTGATAACAGATTCCATTGTTTATCTTTACTTAACACTTAATAGATAGTCTTCTTAACAGTAAGTATCCTGTCATATTGATCCTTAGTATCTTTAAAAATCACATGACTAACATTTATAACTGTCATATCTTCTAGGCTTAAAATAGTCTGTTCAATCTCTCTTGCCCTGTCCATATCAAGAGAAGCAAAGGCCTCATCCATAAGAAGTATGCTAGCCTTATTAAGTAGAGCCCTAGCAATAACCAGTCTGCTTCTTTCTCCACCAGATATATTTTTACCATTATCATAAATTATGGTATCAAGTCCATCAGGAAGTTGATTTATAAACTCATTTAAGCCAGAAGCTTCTATTGCAGCTATTATCTCTTCTTCCTTATACTCCTTATAAAGGGTTAGATTATTCCGTACAGTATCTTCAAATATAAAGACTTCTTGTTCAATATTACCTATAAGCTTATAATAATATTCTCGCTTAACATCTTTTAGATTATGACCATCAATCATAATCACACCATTACTTGGATTAAAGTATTTTCGAAAAAGCTTAAGAAGTGTGGACTTCCCCCCACCACTAGGACCTACCACTAGATATTTTCCATTCTTTTTTATTGTTAAATCAATCTCTGACAAAATAGTCTGTTCAGAATCCTCATAGCTAAATTCTACATTCTTAAACTCAATTTCATCTTTAAACTCTAGTAAATCTATAGTCTCAACATATGTATCTGAATTATCTAGTGTTTTTTCAATTTTTCTAATTAAATCTCCTGATGTAAATATCTTGGGAAGGCTTTCACCTATATTAAATAAAGGCCAGATCATCTTCTGTATTCCATTTACAACCAGTAATACGCCACCAGTAGATACATTACCCACCACCGCAAGATATCCAACGAGCAAAATCATACCAAACATAGAAGCCATCATAAATAAATTCTGTGAACTAAAGATATATGATAACATTCTCTCTATTACAAAGCCCTTTTGTTGAATTTCTTCACTTTTTCTATTATAATCACCTGTAACTCGCTCTTGAAGGTTATAATTCTTAACAATATGAAAAGCTGATAATACCTCCTTGATATAGGATGTATAACCGTCGAACAAATCACTTCTTTCCTTATTAGCCTTCTTTGTAGGCTTTGAGGTAAATATAGATATCATTAGATTGACAGCTATAAGTATAAAGGCAAATATAAGCATTCTAGGATCAACAGAAGAAAGAAGCCATATACCAACTATAAAAGTCATTAGTCCCTCAAACACACTAAAGATTCCCGTAATCAAGTTGTTATCTAGTGTATTAAAATCATTAGTCATAGAAGATAGGTACTTAGCGTTATTTTCTTTTTGAAATTCGGCTATATTCTTTGAGAACACCCTCTTCATATAATATCTTTTTAAAGCTATATTAGCTTTTTTCTTATAAAGATTGCTAGTAACCCCTACTAGTATCCCCATGGGAACTAAAAAAACTGCCATAAGTACCATTATAGGAATAACCTGTTTCATATCATCCATCTTACCAGTAATGGCCAAATCCAACATCCTGGTAATGCGGATATTAACAAGTCCATCTAAGATTGCATTAATTCCCGTAACTATTAAGGCCAGAATAAGGTATGGGATTGTTTTATAATATGCCTTTAACATGTCATCACCTCTTCAAAATAATCCTTAGCCGGGAAACTATGGACTAGTCCATTTTTTACTTCTATAACATAATCATAATTCTCAGTAACTCCCTCATAGTACCTATGGCTAATAGCTATCACCGTACTATCAAGATTTAAAAATGTCTTCTCTATTTCTCTACCAAGTTCTTCATTAAGGCTTGATGTTCCTTCATCTATAAACAAAATCTCAGCATTTTTTGCAATAGCCCTTGCAATAGATATACGCTGTCTTTGTCCTCCTGATAAGTTTTTGCCATTCTCAGTCAGTCTTTCATCAATGCCTTCCTTCTTATCTTCAATAATTGCTTCTAAACCACTTACCTTTACTGCATACTCCACCTGTTCATTACTTATGTCCTTATACAAGGTTATATTATTCCTTATGGTATCTTCAAATAAAAATACATCCTGATAGATAAAGGCCACCTTTTCATGAAATGATTTCTCTGAAATATCTCTAAAATCAACCTTATCCACAGTAATTTTGCCTCTATAATCATCATGAATCATGGCTAGCAGGTTAATAAGTGTTGTTTTTCCTGCTCCGCTTACACCCTTAATTAAATACTTTTTCCCTTTTTCGATTGTAAAGGAAGCCCCCTTTAGTATCTCCTTCTTATCAAATGAAAAGTTTAGATCAAGAACTTCTATTTTATCCTCAAACTTAAAATTCCTTGTTCCCATACCACTCTTTGTAGTATTCTCTTCTGGCATAGCAATTTTTTCATATATTGCTGTGGATGCCTTAACCTGATTCCAATTGGGGAAAGCATTTATTAGATAATTCCCTATGGAAGAAGAAAGTATAAATATAAAAGTAGCCCTTGTCATATCCATACTGCCTTGTAAATCATAACCCAAATATACTAGCACAAGGACTGATACTACAAAAGATAAGATGTAGATAACATTTCTTTGCATGTGAGTAAATACATTAGCCAGGTATTTTCTTTTCTCCAAGCGGCTTATGGTAAAAGAGCTTTTCATAAGAAACTTATCCTCAATATTATTAAGTTTTAGTATCTCTAGTCCATTAAATGTATTGGACATATCAGTTGTAAACGATTCACTAGTATCTGATATTTCCTTCTCAAGGCTTGTTGTCTTCTTAGTAAAAAGATTAGATAAGAGAAAAAGAATCACTGAAAAAAATACCATTCCCAATGCCATTTTACCATCTAAAATAATTAAAAACACAAGAGAAATAATAAACATTCCAATATTTATAAGAAAATTAAGTAGATTAACAAAAAACTTATTCTCAAAATTATTAACATCATTAATCAGATTAGATATATAGACTTCC
>JAAYNY010000147.1 GCA_012520635.1 Clostridiales bacterium
TGAAAAATCCCCCTTTATCAGCACTTCTACATACACATCATAACATTTATTTCTGACGATTGATATAACAAGCACATAATATAGGGGGATAATTTACAATTCATTTAGTTCTTCTCTTGCTGTTTACCACTTTTATTAACCTCCTCAGATTCATTATTATTATCATACTTGGTATTCTGCCTCTTATCTTTTTCTTTTCTGTATCTTTGATTAGACTGTTTACTCATATAATCTCATCCTTATATATTAATAAACTTATTATCCCATCCTTACTTTATTATATTCATGGGGCGCATCATTTCATTATCCTCATGATCAAGTAAATGACAATGCCACACATAACCTACACCAGATGTTGGATCAAATGAATAAAAATTTTCACCAGGTTCTGATAACCCTTCAGGAACATCCTGTGGAGCAAACCTTACTCTAATTCGTGTTATCTGGCCAGGATTAGTTACTACTGTATCCTTCCAACCTCTTTCATTGTCATTAGCTGGTATCTCATATCCAAGAAGATAGGGCTCTACAGGTATGGTAATAGGAGGATTTGTTAGAGGTAATGGACCATTGACTCTGCTCCAGTCATTTGCATAGGCTGATATATCAATATTTTGCCTGCTAATTACCTGGAACTGGATTAGGTGCAAATGAATGGGATGGGCACCTGCTGTCATACCTACAATTAGCCAATCCTCTGTTGACCCTACTCTTGGAGTCTCCGTCACAGGTCCTGACCACTTCATACCATCTAGTAACATCTCAGTGGGCAAGCCATTTGGACCTATAATATCATTAGTAGTAACTATCCTACTGGGCCCATCCGAATGTAAAGTAGGAATATAATTTAAGACCTTAGGAAGCTCCTTAGGTTTTACTGATTTACAGGCATTAACAGGTACAGTAAACTGCATAATCTGGCCAACAGTCTCAGGGTCTGGTGGACCACCAAATGGAAATGGTGCTACTGCATCGTTCAACAAGCGAATACTAGTGCCTGGTTCTATATCTGAAAAATTCACAAGTATATCTGCCCTTTCTGAGGGTGCTAATAAAAGGGAAGTCAACTTAACAGGGTGTTTTAGCAAACCTCCATCACTACCAATCTGTGTAAACTCCATACCATTGGACAAACTTAGATTGTAGAACCTTGAATTGGATCCATTCAATACCCTAAACCGATATTGCCGTCTTTCTACATCAAGATTGGGCCAAACCTTACCATTAACTACTATGGTATCTCCAAAAAAGCCCACCGCCCAGTAAGGATGCTCATCTGGACTTAGACCTTGATTAGCAAATAACAAAGAGCCATCAGTATTAAACATTCTATCTTGAATTACCAAAGGAATCTCATACTTATCACTAGGGAGATTTAATCTTTTTTCTGAGAATTTCTTCTTACATGCCTTATCTTCCCTTAATAGATAAAATCCTGCTAAACCAGCATATACATTAAGCCTTGTTATTCCCAGTGTATGGTCATGATACCACAATGTTGTTGGCTCCTGGGTATTAGGATAAGTATAAACTGATGATACATAAGCAGGCCCTTGCTTTCCATTGTAGGTGAACCAAGCATCTGGATGTCCATCACTATCAGATTGCACTTCAGCCCCATGTAGATGGGTAACTGTTGGTACAGGATATTGTGCATTTAAGAAACCAGGAGGAAATGATGGCCATGGTTTTTCAGGATGCATAGGCATGTCATTGGGATTTGCCCAGTGGAGGGTTGGATCAACAGCAAAAAGATGTGGATTATATAACCTATTTCTCCATTTTACTATCACAGGTATATTACGCTTAGCTTCAAAGGTACTTCCCGGGGAACTAA
>JAAYNY010000020.1 GCA_012520635.1 Clostridiales bacterium
CCACGATAATCCTTATAATCGCAAAACAAAAGAATATCTTGCATATTTTAATGATATTGGAATGGAATGTAGTAGTGGTAACAATATTTTTCCTGAAGGAAATGCCATCATATATTTAGCTGATTATTTTATCAAAAAACCAATTGATATTAATTTTAAGTGTGGTGATGCACCTTATACTGACGATCTGGAATCTAGTAATGGAATTTCCATTAATCCCAATGGCGATGTTGTTATTTGTTGCTTTATCATAGGCAATATCTATAAAAATAATATTTTAGACATCTTGGCTGACTATAATCCTCGAGAAAATCCTTATTCTAACGCATTACTAAGTTCTGGAATAAAAGGACTAATAGAGTATGCAGAAAGCAAAGGTAAAATTATAGACATATCAAAATACTATTCTCCTTGTAATATTTGTAGAGACATAGTAAGAGAACTATCTTAATAGTGATAGAACCCTGTTACAAAAAGTAGCCCTTAGGGGCTACTTTTATGTATTTTCAGTTAGTTAAGCTTACAGCTCAATTGGCTCAAATCTCAAACGAAATTCAGGGCATTTCTTAATCTTAGTATAGTAATTCTCTGCCCAGTCCGAGCCCTGACTTGGATCGTTTTCACCACTTGCAGGAGGTGCAAAGATCTTGATATCTAGGTCGCAGGAACCTGATAAGGGCTTATCAAAGAAAGCGGGCATAAGGTCTATTACCTTAACACCGGGAGCCTTATAAAACCATCGTCCATTTACTTCCATCATAAGGTTTAGATCATTAATCTCATCATCGAAGATTACTTCTGCAAAATGTGGGTTACCATCAAAGTGAAGGGGGATTGATAAACCTGTGGAATCTTCTGAACCACCCCAGCGAAGGGTTACTGGGAATGAGACTTCTTCAGCTACTGTCATGCTTGGACTGAAATAGTCATCGTGAATTATATCTTTATAAGTTTTCATGGCAGGTTGTTCAATTCCAACCTCTTTATTATTCGGATCTGTAATCTCAAGACCCAGTCTACCATCATCCCTAAACTGATAGAAGGTAAAACCTGAAAACCAGCTAGCAGGTTCATTTTTCACCTTATCACAGAATTCTTTAATCATTTTTGCCTGATCATAGGGTCCAACCACATCACCATCAGCATTGAATTCTGACATTACCATAGGCTTTTGAATTCCGCCACAGAGATAGCTAAAACGTTCATAGCTTCGCTTGGTTAGTTCATAAACTTTCTCTACAGTATCTCTTTTATGAGTATCTCCACCCCGTTCAGCAACATCATAGGGCCAACCCCAATGAAGTGCCATATATTTGTCTACGGACCAAATATCGGTATGGCGTACAGCCTCTGTAAATTCCTCTTCCTTTTCCATTTCTTCTTTTTCCAGATCCTCAATTCCACCGATGCAGAGAATTGTCTTAACATTAGGTGCATGTTCCTTTATAATCTTATGGAAGCGAACAAAGAAATCTGCCACCTCTTGATAACTACATCGCTTGTTAAAGGAGAACCAGTCTCCAGTCGCTTCATGATTAATACGAAGGAACAAACGGCCGAAGGTTTTTAGATCATTAGCTATTGCAATTAGATGGTCATCTGATACGTTAGGATCAATAGTTAGGGTGAGAAGAACATCTTGACCATGGCTTCTAACGTCCCTCATAAAGTTAAAGGGCTCACCCTCTAGATTACCGTTTAAGCCACCTAAGTATGGAAAATAGTCATCATAGGGATAATCCCAGGCAAAGGATACATCATCACTGGTATGGGCTATGCTGGCCCCATAGTAACATTAAAAGCCTTTAAATTATTTGTCATTATAATGCTCCTTTTATTTATTAGGAGAATTTTTCTCCTTTGTTTTTAGGAGAGTGCCTCCTTCATAGATTAATTTGAATATAGCATATAGGGGTATTTAAGGCAATGTAGTATATTAGTTATGTTTGGTTAGATCCTAATAGACTTTTATATAGTTTATAGTTGAGATTTATCTATAATTTGAGATAATATATATTGGAATTATGAATAATTGTAGGGTACAATTAGCATAAGTATATCATATCAGAAAGTTAAGTTTGATGAAAATTTAGATTATAGAAAGGATGTATAGCATGGCAGGGCACCGTATATATAAAATGAGTTTTGCAAGTGTTTATCCGCACTATGTTGCAAAGGCGGAGAAGAAGGGACGTACTAAAGATGAGGTTGATGAAATTATAGCTTGGTTAACCGGATATAGCCAGGAGGAGCTCGAAGAAGAAATCGAAAAACAGACTGACTTTGAAACTTTCTTTGCCAAGGCACCTAATATGAATCCTTCTAGAGCCTTGATTAAGGGAGTGGTCTGCGGTGTAAGGGTGGAAGAGATAGAAGAGCCAACCATGCGGGAGATTCGCTATTTAGACAAGCTAATTGATGAATTGGCTAAAGGAAAAGCAATGGAGAAGATTTTACGTAGTTAAGTCATAGAAAAGTTACTTGTCAAGGGAATAAAGGAAGGTATCTATTATGGGGATTATCTATCTTATATCCTCAAAAAAGAAGAGAGGATAAGATGTTTGGTCATAGAATTAATTGGTCATATATAAGATTAGGATGGTTAAGGAGACAATAGATGGACATAAGAAAGACGGATTTGGATGATTTAGATAAGGTTATGGACATATATGATAATGCTAGAAAGTATATGAGGAAGAATGGTAACCCTAACCAATGGGATAAAGGTTATCCAAGTAGAGAATTAATTAGACAAGACATTAAGGAAGGCAAAAGTTATGTGGCGGTGGATGGGAATCAGCTGGTAGGAGTATTCTTCTTTGATGTAGGTCCTGATCCCACCTATAAGAGGATATTTGATGGTCATTGGATTAAGGATGGAGAGTATGGTGTTGTCCATAGGATAGCCTCTGCAAGTCATAAGAAGGGGGTTGGATCCTATTGTCTTAAGTGGGCTTTTGAAAAATGCGGTAATCTTCGTATTGATACCCATAGGGATAATATTATTATGCAGAATCTCCTAGATAAGAATGGATTTGAAAAGTGTGGAATTATACATCTTAAGGATGGAGATGAGAGGATAGCTTATCAGAAGGTACTATAAGGAATAGACAATTTCACCATCTGATATGGTCATAAGAAGCTTTGTATCTTCAAATTCCTCTATACTATTCATATTAGGAATAGTAGATAATAAGGCCAAATCTGCTTTATGGCCTTCTTTTATTATGCCAATTTCATCTTCCCTGCCCAGTTGATATGCACCGTTGTAAGTAAAAGCATTTAACATATCGGAAAAGCTTGATTTTTCATTAAGATTAGACCTAAATATGGCATTGGAGATACCAAAGATAGGATAAGGGTACTGTGTAACGGGGCTATCACTGGAAGCGGTTACAATCACATTATTTTTAAAGAATGAATTTACCTTGTATTCATCCTTAACTCTATTACCAATATGTTTTTCGTCCAAGGGGTAGTAGCCACCAATAGGAATCCAATAGGGCTGAATATTAGCTATAATTCCGTACTCACCCATTAGTTTGATGTCCTCTTCATTAGCAATCTGCAAATGAGTTATAACATGGCGATTCTTCTTTTTTGATTTGTTTAAATCCATGGCATTACATAGAGCTTTTGTAATTAAATGTACAGCTAAATCACCAATAGCATGGGCATGAATCTGAAGATTGTTTTTATCTACAAATCTGCAAAACTCATTTAAATCCTCATCTTCCCATAGGTAATCACCAGTTTCTGATGAATCTTCATAGGGTTCAGATAGAAAGGCTGTTTTATTTTCTACAACCCCATCAATATATATCTTTATAGTATTAATCTTGATCTTCTCTGACTCAAAGTTCTTTAGCCAGCTTAGTTTATCATAGATTTCATCTTTCTTATCTGTAGGATGGATTGTAAGGGCTAGATTAACATTTAGATGTAACTCTTTATTCTTATCCAGTTCTTTAAGAATTTCCCATTCACGATGGTTGTCACCACCTAAGAACATAAGAGTCTGTATCCCAGTAATTCCAAGGCTTAATAGCATGTTTTGATATTTGAGTATGGCATCACGAATTTCTTCATTAGAAAAAGTTAATTCCCTAAGTTGTTTTTGTATCTGAAAGATATCTTCCTCTTCTAGGAGCCCTACCTTGGCTAAGGAATAGTCATAACTTCTTACAGGAGTGTATTTATTAAGCAGATATTGATTGCAGATACAGCTGTGATAATCATCTGAATACAGAATAAAGGCTTCATTAGGAAATAGTTTATCTATTAGTTCTTTTATTTGTCGAAAGCCTTCTATACCTTTGCTATCCATGATATTCTGATTCCAACCAAATCCCCTAATAATACTTAAGCTCTTGCTCTTAATATCCTTAATAGCTTGTATATATTCTTCAAAAGAGTGTTTAGTAGTAAGGTTTAGACCATAGTACCTGTAGAGGTAGTCGCCAGGAAGGTGCATGTGACTATCAATAAAACCGGGCACAAGAGCAAGACTATCACAGTTGATGAGCTCATAGTCTTTTTCTATTTCTACTTCATCTATATTAATATTTTCGGAAATTTTTGAAATTTTACCATTATTAATAAGGATAGAACCTTTTTTAAAGGTATTATCAAGATAATAATTGGCATTATATAATAATAGGGGTTTCTTATTTTTTTCCATAGTATTTCTTTTTCTTACTCCTGTTTTTGCTTAGCTTACGAATGCTAGTCCACCTAAATACTTTGTAAAGAATATAAAACAAGACACAAGTTGCCAGGCTTATAATCAAAGATATCCAATTATATGTATTTACCTCTTCTGACATAGTTATATCTATAAAAACTTTTAGGGTAGGTATTACTTGTATCATAGTAAGTACTAGTAGTAGGAAGTTCATTAATGAGCTTTCGATCTTATCATGCTCATTAGAGTTAAGATTAATCATATCCTCTAAGATTTCTCGGTACTTATAGTATTTATCTAGTTCCTCTGGCAAACCGAATCTTTCAGCTATTATTTCAGAGGATATCCTTACACTGGGGTATCGCAATCTTTTGTGGTCTATAAACATGATGGCATTAGCCATCTCTCTACTTAATCTTGATAGTATTTCAAATGAATTCTTATCAGAACCTCTACTAGATACTTCATTTAAATGATAAGAAACTCGAGAACATACTCTTGATATAGCGGCTTCTTGAAAAAGTAAAATTTCAATGAAAAATAGTTCGACGGCCTGGGCTTTTAGTCTAAGATAAACATTGGGTTCCTTATCTTTTCTGATTTCAATCATGCACCTATCAGAAACAAAGACTTCTGCCACATCATATTGGGCTATGTTGTCATTTGCCCATTCATTTAATTTCTTGCTGGTTATACCACCTATTGGCTCCATTTCGAAGGCAAGACATTTTAATATATCACATTTATTTAAGCGACAATCATACGAGAACATAACGGCCTTAGGATATCCACAGATTTCGATCTTTCTATTTTTAAGCCACTGGGATACTTCAGTAGCTTTACCCTTTTCTATGATATTTAAGGTGTTTTCACAAAATGAAAATAATTCTAAGGTTACAGGATTAGTAACCTGGGGAAAAACTATTGAAAATGTACCTACTTCTGTTATGGTATGCTTGCTTATATAAGCAAATCCTTGTTCATAATAATCCACTCCCATATATGAAAACCCGCATTTTATTTCCCCTAGGGGAATTCTAATGATCTTCTTTATGAAAGCATCATTAAATTCATAATTACTGTTATCGTGCAATTTCTGAATAAAAAAATCTGAATGTTGGAATTTAAGCATTTCCTCTTCTGATTCCTCTTTGTAGGGATTATCAAAGGGGCTATTTTCGTCTATAATACTGTATTTATTAGGTATTATATAGTCATCAAAGGAACAAGGATAAATAAGATGCAAATCACAAATTCCACAATCACTTACATTATCTTTAGCTATACCATCTTTGTTCACAGATTTAGATCTCCTTTTTGTTTTTTAATATCAAGGATGCAGAGACATTTTCATCATATTGTGTTGATATAATCTCTTTTTTTGATTGTCTTGTGTATATACCTTTAAATTTGCCATTATAAACATATAAGCCTGTTAGGTTACTATAGTTTTTAAACTCAGGTTTTTCCTCACCAAAATTAATATTTTCAGACTGGTAGGGCATTACAAATTCCTGAAGTAGGTAGTGATTATCTATATTCTCATTAACTAATTTAGTCCACTCATTATGGTCATGAGTTATTCCTGCATAGACTCCCTTTGCACCATAGAAATCCTCTGGCTTAATAATCCACTTATCCTTATTATTAAGGACCTCTTCTATATTGCATTCGCTTTTTGTCAGCCTAGATGTATATGGGACATGCCTACTTATAAATTGTCTTTCTTCTTCAGTTAGAAGATTTAAAGTCTCTGTGTCATGTAATATTTTAAATACAATTTTATTATGAATTACTTGAGTGCAAAAGCTTCCAACTAAGCAGATGTTTTCATCCTTAACAGCATCAATTAAGTCTTTTACCTCATCAAAATTAGCCATTATATCACTTGTAACTGCTCTACGATAGATTGCGTTAAGTTTCTTGCCGCTAGGAGAGTATAAGGCCTTATCTTGATACTTTAAGTCTCTTATTTCGCAGACCTCACAAGTATAGCCTGCCTTCTCAAAGCTCTTTTTAAAATGATTAAACTCCTCCATGGAAGAGCCCTTTTCTAAAAAGTCTACGATTCCTATATGAGGTTTATCAACCTTTTTCTTGTATGTTGAATATATGGTGGTAAACTCCTTTACCCAGGAATCAAAAAGCTCAAATGAATCAGGCTTATAATCTTCTTTTATCTTATCATATAGTGAAGTGTATGTTAATGCGATGTTTAGCTCTCTGTCTTCATTCATGGAACTAGTTCCGTCTGAATTAAACTCACAAAACTTAAAGGATAAGTCATCCTCATTTAAGAAAATGTCCAGTCTGCACATAGGAAGATAACTATCATAACCTCTATCTACAAGTATTAATTCCTCTAATCTCTGGTCGAACTCAAATAACTTTCTGTAATCAGCATTATTAAGATACTCCTTAATAACCTTCTCCAATATGGAATACATGGTATTAACTGAACTATCAAGATATTCAACCACATGTTCTGGAAAAAGTTTTGGGATGTGCAAAGAAGATATTACATTTCCTTGATATTTTGCAGTGGATCCTCTTAGATAGCCAAGTGACCTATCTGAGGATTTTTTGCTTTCTTCAAAATTCTCTTTCACATAATCTATATACTTTTTATTAACCTTACTCATTACTTCATATTGCACAGTTGTCTTGCCTCTCTTTCTTTGTATATCTGGGACAGTGTTTTTTGATTGTTAACTAAATCTATCAAAGGATTAAGAAGGTCTTGTTCTTCTTTATTAAGCTTAATTTTAGCTAGACTTATCATTTCTTTAATAATACTTGGTACATCTTTACCATATACATTTGCCAAAAAGCCAAAGTTACTTAAGTTTGATTTTGCCTCTTCTATATCAGAAAAATCCTTATAATCTAGTTTTCCTATAAGTAAATCTAAAGAATCAGAATCAATAAAGATTCCCTTTATTAAGGCCAAATAAGATTGTACATATTCAAAGGGGATACTATCAGCTACTCTGATTTCTATATAAGTTTTTAGACGAACATCAGGAAAGACCATTGACATTATCAGATCAATATCTTCTTTTTCAATTTCTTTGTTAATATATAATTCCTTAGGAGTTTTATGGGTGTATTCTATCTTTCCGTCACTAGGTATATTAACCAGGGGAACATTATATATGAAATTGGCATAATCTTTAAAGCCGAAGTTATTTAGATCAAAGATAAAGTCAGTTCTTGCTTTGTCAACATTTCTCCAGATGTCTTGTCTTAGCATGTTCTTATGGTAAAAAACACCTTCAAAAACAGGTGCATTATCGGTGATAAGACCCAGTATAGGGGATAAGAGTACAGCGGCCCTATATTTAATTATAAAATCTTTCTCATCTTTATAGTCTATGGAAACTTGGGTTGAAGCAGTTCCTTTCATCATATTTTTTCCCATTTTACCTGATGATTGGAAATGAGAATACATATGCTTGTATCTATCTTTAGGCAGTATGCTTAAATCATCAATCTTGCTTACAGGATGATAACCAAGAGTAAACAGTTCATAGCCCATTTCTTCAAGAACAGGGTTTATCAATTCTAAAAAGTCATTATAAATCCTTCTTATATCCTTGATATTTTCCTGTCTGACAATACTTACTTCAAATTGTGCTGCAGGTTCTAATGATATATAATAGTCTGAATTTGCCAAACCTATTATATGGTTATTTGAGATTTCAACCTTATCAAATGCAGGTCTTATAAGTTGTAAGACCTTTTCTACTCCCATGTCTCCATAATAATCTATGGTTTTCTTGGTTTTTTTATCAACTATGAAGTGTTCTAATTCTAACCCTAGTTTGAAGTCTTTCTTATTTCCAGATTGAAAATGTTTAATAAGCCTTCTTATATTAGTATTTTCCATTTGCATCCTCTGTTCTCGTTGTATTATTAATGATATAATTAATTAGATATATATCTAAATGATTTCAGTAATTATTACTAAATCATATCATATACTAGTAATTTTGTAAATGCAATATAAGATACATGCAATGTTATATTGTTTATATAATGGATAAATTATTTAAAAACGGGTAAAATATATAATAGGACAAAGGGGTTGTTGAGCATAAACCAAATAACTACAAAAAATGTTGTGAAAATCCACCATAAGACAAGGTTAATATACCAATTTTTCCTACAAGTTTAACGAAAGTCGCTTTTATACTGACAAATAGGCCTGATTTCTGTTATGATATATATTAGAAGGAACGATACATTTAAATTACTTTACCAGCTTAAGGGTTACAAAATTGTATTTATTTGATACAAGCTGTACTTTGTGACTTAGTGTTTTATTTCAAAACAGAAGGAGGGATACTATGTTTGAAATAGGTGACTATATTATTTATGGCAACCATGGTGTATGTAGGGTGGAAGATATTGGAGCGCTAGATATACCTGGTGTAGACCAGAGTATGGAATGCTACACACTTCAACCTGTATTTTCTAAATCAAGTACATTATATACACCTGTAGACAATGAAAAAGTGCTAATGAGAAGTGTTATTACTAGTGAAGAGGCACGTGAACTGATTGCCGAAATTCCTAATACATCCTTACTTATAATTGATAACGATAAACAAAGAGAAGAAGCTTATAAGCTAGCTTTAAGAACCCATGATTGCAACCAGTGGCTTATGATTATTAAGACTCTTTATGAAAGAAAACAAGAGCGTATGACTCAAGGTAAGAAGTTGACATTCACAGACGAGAAGTATCTCAGTATTGCGCAGGAATGCTTGTATGGTGAGCTTTCAATAGCTCTTGATACAGATATTGAGAAGATCGAAAGTATGGTTATGGAGCAACTAGAGCTAACCAATATGGTATAAAAATCATCCACAGATATGTGAATGCTCCCTTATGGTATTTAGTTGAGATATACTAATGTCACCATAAGAGGGGCATTTTTTATGTTTTTATACTATTAGAAAAGAACTTAGGTATAAATAAAAGACCACGGATCATTGAGAAGAAATATCAATTAAGTGTTGACAAATTTACAAAAAAATGAATACTATATAGTATAATGTGATATAATCTCATTTGAGAGATTATATTAATACGAGTGAGGTGTATTTATGCTATTACAGTTTAATTTTAAAAACTTTAAGTCTTTTAGGGATGATACAACACTAGACTTGAGTGCTACAAAAATCTCAGAATATTCAGAACGAGTGGCAACAATAGGTAATGAAAGAATTTTACCAGTAGCCGCAATTTTTGGTGCCAATGCACATGGTAAGTCTAACATTATTGAAGCATTAAGGTATATGCATTATTATGTGACTGATTCCTTTGCATTTGGCGGAGATAGTGGGGAAAAGAAGACAGAAGATAATTTTATTAAACCAACTCCTTTTCTATTTGATTCACAAAGTAAGAATAGTGAATCTTTATTTGAAATTTATTTTATTGACTCGGAAGAAGATGGTGCAAGAACTTATAATTATGGATTTACAGTAGATTCTAAAGGAATAAATGAAGAATGGCTTAATTATAAAACCAAAAGTGCGAGAAAAGAATTTAGAAGAATTTTCTATAGGAATAATAGGGAAGATATTTTGGACTTAAGTGGTATATCACCAAAAAGTCAGGAAAATGTAAAAATAGCATTAGAAAATGAAGCCTTAATAGTATCCCTTGGATCAAAACTAAAAATCACAAAATTAAAACATATAAGAGACTGGTTTTTGAAAAATGAATTTGCTGATTTTGGTGAACCAATAGAAAACTTTATCTTATCTAGACAATTACCAAAGGGATTTGCTGATAATAAAGAAGTGCAAGAAAAAGTCGTGAGGTATTTGTCATCATTTGATGAATCCATCAAAGGTTTTAATATTAAGGCTATGATTGATAATAATGGTGAAAAAACATATAAAATTGAAACCGTCCATAAAATGGTTGACTCTAATCAAGATATAGCAATTCCCTTGAGTGATGAATCTTCTGGAACACTTAAGATGTTTTCGCTTTATCCAATGCTACAAGAGGTATTAGAAGTTGGTGGCGTTTTCTTTGTTGATGAATTAAATGCAAGACTTCATCCATTGCTAGTAAGGACATTTATAATTACGTTTTTAAATCCTGAGATTAATAAAAATAATGCTCAACTTGTTTTTACTTCACATAATACATGGCAACTTAGTGGAAACGGCTTACGTCGTGATGAAATATGGTTTACTGATAAGGATCATAAGGGAATTTCCACTCTTTATTCACTAGCAGACTTCGTAGATGAAGATGGATATAAAATACGTAAGGATGAGAACTATGAGAAGAATTATCTTCTGGGGAAATATGGTGCCATTCCTTCTATGAAGTATTTTAATATTTAAAGAAGGAGGGATATTGTGGCAGATAAAAACAGGAGAAAAGGACAAAGAAAACCAAGAAGTCAACACTCTAAGAAAAGAGTTCCTAATCTTGGATACTATTACATTATTACTGATGCTAAAGAGACTGAAAAAAACTACCTGTATGGTTTAAGAGATGCCATACCAGAAGAACTAAAGGGGCGGCTTGTTATCAAGGTAAGTAAAACTTCAACTGAAAATCTGGTTGATGAAGCAGATAGTTTGGCAAACCTGGCTCCACAATATTCACAGCATTGGATTGTTTTTGACCGAGATCGGATTAAGAATTTTGATGAAATAATTGCTCAGGCAAAGCAAAAAAATATTTGTGTTGGATGGTCAAATCCATGTATAGAAATATGGTTTAGTGCTTATTTTGGTACTATGCCTACATATCATGACTCAGTAGCTTGTTGCATAGGATTTGAAAAAACATTTGAAAAATTTGCCAAACAAGAGTATAAAAAATCTGATTCTAAAATTTTTGAAAAGTTATCTCTATTTGGTGATCAAAAGCAGGCAATTCGTATTGCAAAACAAAAGTTAAGAGAAAAAAGAGAAGGTTGCAATAAGCCATCAGATATGTGCCCTGCCACCACATTACATTTATTGGTAGATGAAATCATACAAATTATAGATAGAGAGAAAAATTGTTGATATTGATAAATGTATTCTATATCACAAGCAAAAAGATTTATAATATTACCAATTATAAAATGATTTGACATCCCATTTAAACTAGTGTATATTAATTAAAAAACAATGAATAATTATACTGAGAACCAATAATGATTCATATAATTATGATAAGAAGGTGTCAATATTGAAGAAAAAAATATTTGTTGATGGATCTAGTGGAACCACGGGACTTGAGATTAACCAACGGTTAAGTAAATATAATAATATCCAGATTCTAAAGATTGATTATGATAAAAGACGGGATATAAAAGAGCGAGAAAAAATATTAAATGAAGCAGACTTGGTGTTTTTATGCTTGCCAGATGATGCAGCAAGGGAGTCAGCATCATTAGTTACTAATCCTAATACTAAGATCATAGATGCAAGTACAGCCCATAGGACAGAAGAAGGTTGGGCATATGGACTTGCGGAATTGTCATCAGCCCATAGAGAGGCTATAAAAAGTAGTAAAAGAGTAAGTAATCCTGGCTGTCATGCATCTGCTTTTATATTATCAATATATCCATTGATACATAATAAAATAATGTCAGCTGATTATCCAATATCTTGTCAGAGTATTACTGGTTATAGTGGAGGGGGAAAAAATCTAATAGAAAAATATGAAGATACATTGGAGAATAACCCTTATACAATGGCACCAAGACCATATAGCCTGGCTCTTAATCATAAGCATTTAAAGGAAATGATGGTTAGGTCGGGGCTATCTGAGATACCAGTATTTCTACCGATTGTAGCTAATTATTATAGGGGGCTTGCTACCATTTGTCCCATTCATACAAGATTACTTGATAAGAAGTATAGTGGAAGAGAGATACATGGACTTATTAAAGAGCATTATCAAGGTCAAAATTATATAAACGTAATGCCATATATTGATGAAAGCAGTATAAAAGATAGTAAAATTAATAGTACAATATTATCTGAAGGTTATATATTTGATGGTGGTTTGGATATCACAGCTTGTAATAATACCAATAAAGCAGATATCTTTGTGATGGGTAATGATTCCACGGGGACAGCCATGATTATAACAAGGCTTGACAATTTAGGTAAGGGAGCATCTGGAGCAGCCATTCAGAACATGAATATTATGCTGGGATTTGAGGAGACATATAATCTAGAATAGTTAGTTGTAATAATGGTCTGTTACACAACGGATAAGTGATAAACTTATTCTGTTTTGTAGCAGACCATATTTTTTAAGTTCTTTTACTGGGTGAGAATCTTCATTAATTTGTGAAGTTGGTCTAACATTTGTTTGCCCTCATTCATATCCACGTCTAAGGTTGATATAAGTTGTTCTGGAATACATAGAGCTTCACTTCTTAGATCCTTGCCTTTCTTAGTCAAGCTGATATATACATTACGTTCATCTTTTTTACTACGATTTCTTACGATATATTCTTGAGCTTCTAGTTTCTTAAGTAGGGGAGTGAGGGTTCCTGAATCTAAGAATAATTTTTCTCCTAGATTCTTAATAGTAATATGATCTTCTTCCCAAAGAGCCATCATAATAATATATCCTGTATATGTTAAACCATAGGGTTCCAGTAAGGTTTTGTACTTCCTGATTATTTCCTTTGAACAGACATATAGGGAAAAACATAGTTGGTTATCAAGCTTTAATATATCAAATTTATTTTCTTCATTGATTGGTTGGCTATTCATAATATTAGTCCTTTCTATATATATTATATTAATTATCAAAATGAGCAACTTACAATTTAATTTTACGCAATCATTTTAAAAAAGTCAATAAAAAGTGTTGACAAATAAAAAATATAGTGTAAAATTAAATTGTACACAAGATTAACTTATGATAATAAAATATAAAATCATAAATATTAATATAATATTAATCAAATAATATCAAAAGATACAATATAGAAAGGAAGTATGATTATGAAAGATTTTAGAAAAATGGTAGAGAATCGTCGTTCTTATTACGCAATTGATAAAAAGTCACCAATTTCAGATAAGCAAATACAGGAGATAGTGGAACATGCAGTAAAGTATGTACCTTCACCCTTTAATTCACAAAGTGGTAGAGTGGTTCTTCTATTAGGAGAAAATCATGATAAGCTTTGGGAGATTACAAGAGAAACTTTAAGAAAGATAGTTCCTGCTGATAATTTCGGACCTACAGATGAGAAAATCAACTCATTTAAGAATGGATATGGAACAATCTTATATTTTGAAGATCAAGAAGTGGTTGAGGGACTACAAAAACAGTTCCCACTATATGAGGAAACATTTCCTGTATGGTCCGTTCAGGCTTCTGCTATGCTACAGTACACTATCTGGGTAGCTATTGAAGAAGCAGGTCTTGGAGCATCATTACAACACTATAATCCATTGATTGACGATGAGGTAAAGGAATCGTGGAATTTACCAAGTAAGTGGAAACTTATCGCTCAGATGCCTTTTGGAACACCTTTAGCAGAGCCAGGAGATAAAGAGTTTGCTCCATTAGAATCCAGAATTAAGGTATTTTCATAAAGAGTTTTAATCTTAATCAAGAGCACTCTAATATTATATTAGAGTGCTCTTGATTTATTTCATAGGAAATTATTAATTTGACCTAAAAATTTATAATTACCTTGCTTTCAGGCATAATATTTATAACTATTAGCTAAAAGGCAATTGGAACTTATGTGATAAAATGGTACAATATTCATGGTACAAAGGCATTACATTAATAAGTAGAAAGAAAGGAAGCAGAAAAATGTATAATGAATGGTCATTAGATGTCCTTTATAAAGGCTTAGAAGATGAGAAATATAAGAAAGACCGTGAGGAACTTGGTCAGCTTATAGATGATATTAAGAACTTTAGCGAAAATATTGAAAATGAAAAAGATGATGAGAAATTTCTTTTAAACTCAATTGATTACATGGAACGCTTTGAACTACTATATATTAGTCAGGGAGGTTACCTGAATTTAAGACAGGCTGTTAATACTTCAGACACTGAGGTTGTCAATGAACTTAATGGTCTTGATAAGAAGGTTAGCCAGATATCCAAACCATTAGCAGCAATCCAAAAAAGAATAGCGGCAATTGAATCATTTGACATTTATAAGGAAAAGCATCCTAAGATTAAGGAGTATTCCTATATGCTAAGTAATATAAAGAAAGATGCTAAGTACATCTTAAGTGATGAAGTTGAGGATGTAATTGCAAAGCTTAATCTTAGTGCAGGTTCAGCTTGGAGTAATATGCAAGGTTATCTTACATCAATTCTTGAGGCTGATTATGACGGCGAAAAACTAACAAATCCCCAGATACGTAATCTAGCATATAGTGAAGATCCTGAGGTTAGAAAAAAGGCATATGAAGCAGAAATAAAATCATATGAGAAAATTAAAGATGCTGTTAGTTATTCATTGAATAATATTAAAAGTCAGGTTAATACTATCTGTGACCTGCGAGGTTTTAAAACTCCCCTAGATCAGACTTTAGAGCAATCTAGGATGAAGAGAGAGACCTTAGATGCAATGTTAGAGGCAATGAGAGAATATCTTCCTGTCTTCCACAAATACCTAAAACATAAAGCTAAAATCCTTGGTCATAAGAATGGACTTCCATGGTATGATTTATTCGCACCTATGGGGGAAAGCAGCAAAAAATTCACGGCTGAGGAAGCTAGAGAATACCTAGTAAATCATTTTAGAGGTTTTTCTGATGATTTAGCTGATATGGTAGATGAAGCATTTGAAGAGAAATGGATTGACTTTTATCCTAAGAAAGGAAAAGTGGGAGGAGCTTTTTGCTCTAATATGCCACAATATAAGCAGAGTAGAATTCTTTTGAACTTTAGTGGAAGTTTAAGTGATGTCATTACACTTGCCCATGAGTTAGGCCATGCATACCATGGATTACACATAGAAGAACATCTACCACTTAACACTGATTATAGTATGCCTGTTGCAGAAACAGCTTCTAATTTTAATGAATCATTTATTATGGAGGCTGCAATAAAAGAAGCTTCTGGAAATGAAAAGATGGCTCTTATAGAGAGTCAGCTTCAGGATATTACCCAGATCATGTGTGATATTTATTCCAGATATTTATTTGAGACAGAAGTATTTGAGAAATCCAAGAATGGATTCTTATTCGCTGATGAACTTAATGAAATTATGTTAAAGTCTCAAAAGATTGCTTATGGTGATGGCCTTGATCATGATTATCTCCATCCATATATGTGGGTTGTTAAGGGACATTACTATTCAGAAACATTAAGTTTCTACAATTTCCCTTATGCATTTGGTGGACTCTTCGCCAGAGGACTCTATGAGAAATATAAAGAAGAGGGACAGGAATTTGTTCCAAAATACAAAGCACTTCTAAATGCTACCACTGTAAGTGATGTTGAAGATGCCGCAAGGAAAGCTGAAATTAATCTTGAAGATCCTGATTTTTGGAGAACAAGCCTGAAGGCTTACGAGAAGCTTGTAGATGAGTTCATAGCAATATCATAAGACTTGTTTTTTCTTAATGGGACTATTGCCATGATATCTATAAAAAGGTATAAACTGATTAAATAAAAATGCCTCTTCTTATTCATAATATTAATGAAACATAAATTAATATTATAGATTATATGGCAAAGGAGAGGAACCATGAGTTTGATTGACGGAAGATCGGAAGTTCCTGTAGGTTTGGGGATGCGACTAGCACTTGATATGAAAGCTATGAATAATTTTGCTAATTTATCTGATGTGAAAAAAAGGGAGCTTATCTCTTATATTGAAGGCTCCACAACAGGTAATGATGCAAAAAACAGGGTAACAGAAGTAGTAAGTGGACTTCATAATAATTCTTTTAGATAGAAATAATCAAAGGACAGAATAACAAATGTACTTGGAATCTGTCCTTTTGATTTTATTTATATTTTATCTTGGATTACCTACAAAGAATAAGGCGATTGTTCCAGGACCTGCATGGGCACCAATTGTTGGACTTAAGAAACTTATAAGGACGTTTTTTATACCAAATCGCTCCTTAATAAGTGAAGCAACAAAGTTGGCATCATCTATACTATCTCCGTGGCTTATAAAGACAGTATCGTTCTTATCTTCAAAGCCTATAATTCTCTTCTCCATATGGTTTACAAGAGAAATCAAGGCTTTTTTTCTACCACGGACATTATTAAGAGCTACAAGACGGCCTTCATTGTCCACGTGTAGAACAGGCTTAACATTAATCAAAGTTCCTATAATTGCTGTAGTTTTAGATACTCTGCCTCCCCGGTGTAGATGGTTCAAATCATCAACGGTAAAGACATGACAAAGATTAAGCTTATTTTCTTCTATCCACTGGGCGATTTCATCCATTGTTTTACCCTCTTCTTTCATCATAAGAGCTTTGTGGACAAGAAGACCCTGACCAAGTGATGCACATAAAGAGTCTATGACTTTTATGTTAGCACCGGGAATGTCCTCGCAAAGGTCTCTGGCAGCAGTTGCAGTTGCAGAGCAACTACCACTAAGTGCCGATGAGAAAGCGATATGTAGTATATCATATCCTTCATTTAATAGGCTGGTGAAAAGGGTAGTAGCCGTATCAGTATTAACAGCCATAGTTGTAGGCATAGAGCCCTTGCGCATTTTATCAAAAAACTCCTTAGGCTCCATTTGGTTATCATCTCCATATACTTCATCACCAAAAGTATAATAAAGGGGAAGGAGCTTTAAATTATGTTGCTTAATATAATCTTCAGGTAAATCACAGGCTGTATCTGTAGTAATAACAAACTTCTTCATTATATTTCACCATACCTTTCTATTATCAAGTAAATCTGCTATTTAGCTTCCTTAAATATTATGATTAAAATTAATTTTAATTCGTTTTTCACATTGCGTCAAGTAGTTTTAAATACGATATGAGATATTTTGATATACTATTAAATGGGGATTCAATAAAAACTGATACTGATTAAAGGCTATTATTATTATGTCTAATAAACAAAAGATTATTTGGTTGGGAGAAATTGAAATCTACAAATTTCAAAATCATATTAACAAAAACTATATATTATGCTAGTATATGATGATGAATGATAAGATATAGATTGACATTAAGCTTACATAGGAGGACATTTTGGAGAATTGGGTTATAAAAAACATAAAAGGTGACTTTGAAAATATTATGGAGAAATGTGGTGTCAGCCAGATTCTTGCTCGCTGTTTGGTAAATAGAGGACTGAATGATCCCAAAGAAATTCATTCCTTCTTACACCCAAACCCTGATAATCTCTATGACCCATTTCTGCTTAAGGATATGGACAAGGCCTGTGATATACTTCAGGAAAAAATTGATTCAGGGAAAAAAATCCGTATCATAGGTGATTATGATGTTGATGGTATAGTAGCTACTTACATATTATATAGAACCATAAATAAGCTAGGTGGAGTAGTTGATTATGATATACCTGATCGAATAGAGGATGGTTATGGCATTAATATTCGAATGGTAGACGATGCTAAGGATCAGGGGATTGATACCTTGCTAACCTGTGATAATGGAATCGTGGCCATGGATCAGGTAAAAAAAGCAAAAGAATATGGCATGACTGTAATTGTTACTGACCATCATAGTTTATTTGAAGAAGATGGTGTGGTAAGGATTCCTGATGCAGATGCTGTAATTAATCCTGAGCGACCTGACTGTAGCTATCCCTTTAAAGGTCTATGCGGTGCAGCTATTACCTATAAATTAGCCTTAGCCTTAATAAGTAGATATAATATAGCCGATATAGATGATTATGAAGAAGAACTATTAGCCTTTACAGCCATTGCCACAGTCTGTGATGTAATGGATCTAATTGATGAGAACCGAATAATCGTAAAACATGGCCTTTCCTTACTAAAAAAGACCCAAAATAATGGTTTAGTTGCTCTTATGGATGTCTGTCAGATTAATAAGGAGCAATTATCAGCCTATCATCTAGGCTTTGTTATTGGACCTTGTCTTAATGCTTCAGGTAGACTGGATTCGGCCAAAAAAGGACTAGAACTTCTGCTTACTAAGTCTAAGAAAGAAGCTCTGGACCTAGCTACAGAAGTAAGAAGTTTGAATGAGACTAGAAAAAACATGACTAAGGACTATACTGAAAAAGCCCAGTTAATGATTGAGAGTAAGAATATGCTTGATGATAAGGTACTAGTAGTGTATCTTCCTGATTGTCATGAGAGTATTGCTGGTATCATAGCTGGTAGGATAAAAGAAAAATATACTAGACCCACCATAGTTCTTACGGATTCTGAAGAAGGGGTTAAGGGTTCAGGAAGATCTATAGAAGATTACAATATGATAGAAGAACTGTTTAAGCATAGAGAACTAATGGTTAAGGTAGGTGGTCATCCAATGGCCGCAGGTTTATCACTTGTTCAAGATAATATAGAGCCCCTAAGAAAGGCTCTTAATAATAATCCACCAATAACCGATAAGATGCTTATGCCTAAAATCACCATAGATGTACAGCTTCCCCTGGGATATATTTCAGAGGAAGTGGTAAATGAGTTGAAACTATTAGAACCATTTGGTAATGGTAATAAAAAGCCTTTGTTTGCAGAGAGGGATTTAACCATAAAATCACTTTTTGTTATTGGAAAGAATTCCAATGGAATAAAGATGAAAGTAAGAAATGCATATGGAAGAGAAATGGATGCATTATATTTTGGTGATGTGGAGGGCTTTTTTAATTATATTAGTGAAAAGTATGGTAGCCAGGCTGTTTTGAATTTAAAATCAGGTAGAAGTACAAATATCTTGCTTACTGTTACTTACTATCCTAATATAAATGAATATAATGGCTACAAAAGTA
>JAAYNY010000148.1 GCA_012520635.1 Clostridiales bacterium
ATCTATGGATAGTTATATGGTTGTAAAAGGTAATTGGAATAATTATTCTTTTATAATAGCAAATGAGGATTATATAGCTTTTCGTGACGTTAAAGTAAAGTTTCTTTTAGATAAATCCACAATAAAAAAAACAGAGGAGAATATGGAATATTTACTTCTACCAAATGATAAGGTGAAGATGGATACTAAGATAAGATGTAACTATCGGGGTGAGTATTTTATAGGAGTAGACTCTATTGAAGTCTCTGACTTTCTTTATCTGTTTTCTATTATTTATCCCATTAGAACAAAATTAAAAGTTGTGGTCCTACCAAGGGTTGTTCCTGTGGAACATCTGGGAATAGCACCTACTTTAATTGATTCCAAAAACCCTATAAGATTTACTAACTTTGATGAGGAAGATCTAGATAGTGAGATAAGAAAATATAGGCCCGGTGATAATAAAAAAAGGATCCATTGGAAGGCATCAGCTAAGAAGATGGACTTGTTAAGTAGGAAGTATAATGAAAAACCAAAAGCTGAAGTGGTGCTTTTTATGGATTTGACAGAGATTAGGGAAGATGACCTAGCTGTTGTTGTAACAGAGGATAAGATTATAGAAAGTATCCTTGCTATTGCTAATTATTATTTATCAAAGAATACAGCATCCCATATTATTTATGACATGGAAGGTATAAAACAAATAGATATAAAATCAAAAGATGATTTCAAGGTCTTTTATAGGGCTTGTGTTAATATTTCCTTTAACTCAAAAACCCCAGTAGAAGAGTTAATTGTAAGGAGGCTGCAAAGGGGAGATAAGGGGATGTTTTATCTAGTGGCCACCCATAGACTAAGTAAGGAATTATATCTATCTTCACTTTCAGTGGTATCCGCAGGTAATCGTTTATGTATATTGTTTATTAGTAATAATCTATCAAAGGTTACTAATAACTTAATAGGAGATTTGAGGAGGGCAGGAGTGGATGTGCATCAGATTCTGCCTGATAATGAGATAGAAGAAGTTCTATCATATAAAGAGATATAAGAGATATAGGTAAAGGTTTATATAGGGGAGGTGGGTTTTATGGGAAATAGTAATAAAGTTTATAGGATATATTACTCTGTATTAGCTATGGCCTTGACCTTAGGATTATTATTATGGATAAATGAGTTTTTTGCTCTTAGGGTACATATTATTGCCTGCAGCTTTTATAGCCTTGTCCTGGCAACCCTTATATTTGCCTTTGATAAGTATAGGAAAAATGGAGTAAGCTACTTTGTTCTTCTTAGCCTTCTACCTCTTATAGGGCTCATCTTCTTATTTATTAATATAAACCCCATAAAATGGTTAAAAGAAATAATAGAATGGGTTAGAATTTATGATAGCAGTGAAGAACTCTATAATGTGGCAAAAGCCCATGCTGTAATGGTGATAGTAGCCATATTTACTTGCATCCTGTTCTTTCTACTTGTAAAAAGATTTGTAAGTAGGTTATTCTTGTCTGTATTTATTTTGGCTTTTTTTATAATATCAAGCATTAGAGAAGTTCCTATGGGAAAAATTGTTGTAGGAATAGGGATTTTCTTTATAACAACTATGTTAATTGAATTTAGTGGTGTAATTTATAGTAAGAGGTTTGATAAAGAGGATAAGAAAGAAAGTTTATTATATTTGCTTCCGGTCTGTTTTATTCTTACAGTAATAGTTAACAGCCTTCCCTCAAAAGCTGAACCAATACAATGGACAGGATTAAAAAAGATATATTATAGCATGCAGGATGGTTTTGACAGGTTAATAACGGAGTGGGAATTCTTTACTAGAGAAAGGGATGGTTTTTTCTCAATATCCTTAAGTGGATTTTCTCAGGATGGAAGCCTTGATAATAAAGACTTAGAAAATAATAATCGTATAGCACTTATTGTTAAGGGTAGACGGGGTTTGTCCCCCATATATCTGACTGGCTCTGTAAGTGATATCTATACTGGCCATAGCTGGGAAAGGACTGAGGAAGATTATATAGCTGATGAAGAGGAATATCAGTTGGATTATGGGGAATTATTATTAGGCTTGTCGAGAATGGATCCCACTGTATTTGGTGAGAAAGCAGTAATAGAAACAAAAAGTATACATATTGCTTATAAGCATATCAGGACCAAGACCTTTTTTTATCCTTTAAAGAGTAGATGGTATCAATTTGATGGAAAAAGGAAGGTAGATACCAAAGATGCAAATATTACTTTTCCAAAATCTTTGTCAAAAGCTTCTTATGATATCTCTTATTATGAGCTGAATTTACAGGAAGAGTCCTTAAAAGACCTACTTAGAAGCTCAGATAAATTTACTTATGAGGGAAAGTCATATGTAGAAAAGGATACAAAGGAGTTTATTAATAGTTTCATATATGTTAGAGGAAAAGATCACTTTATCTTTAGTAGAAGTAATTATTATGAGATCTTTAGCCAAAGAGCTAAACTAATAAAAGAAAGATATAGCCAGCTTCCTAAGGATTTACCTATACGGGTAAAGGAACTGGCATATGACATTACAAAGGATCAAGACAGTAATTATGATAAATTAAAAGCCATTGAAACTTATCTTATAGACTATACATATAGTTATACTCCGGGGAAAGTTCCAGAGGGTTCAGACTTTGTAGACTATTTTTTATTTGATAATAAAAGGGGTTATTGTACATCATTTGCTACGGCTATGGCAGTCCTAGGAAGATGTATAGGTATACCTACCCGCTATGTGGAAGGATATGTTGTAGATTATAATGAAAAGTCTGAGCAAGGATTCATAGTTAGAAATACTAATGCACATGCCTGGGCAGAGGCCTACTTTGAAGGAGTAGGCTGGATTCCCTTTGAAGCAACTCCTTCCCTTCATGAAGAACGTTATAGCCCATGGGCTTCCCCAAGTAATTATGTGGATTATGGTTCATCAGAAAATCATCTGGATTATGACCCATCAAAAAATTATATGATAAGTCAAGAGGAGGAGAAGATAGAGGAAGTCTTTGATTATGAACTTCATGCTCCCCAAAAGGAAGATAAGTTCTCTAAAGCATGGGGATGGATAATTTTTATACTGATCACTTTGCTACTATTAGTCCTTGCCTTGGTGGTTTATTATCTAATCTTGCGGCGGGCATATATGAAGGAGATGGAAGAAGCTACATACAGTAATAAGATGTATCTTGTTTTTATTAGAATTCTTCACTTACTTAAGTTTGAAGGGTTTGTCTTAGGGCAGCAGGAAACATTGCTAATGTTGGCTGATAGGATTGGGGATAGATACATTTATAATAATATTACCTTTACCCATGTGGCAAATATCTTTATGTCATATCGTTATGGTGAGATAGGGGTTAAGGATGCAGAGTTTGACATGGTAAATACATTCTATCATGGCTTAATGGACCACCATAAGAATGAAAGTAAGCCATTAAAACTTCACTTAGAAGAGTTGGTCTTCTTGGTTAAGAGAAGAAATCATAAGTCTTTTATTCAAGATTAGTAATTTTAACGGCAGTGTAATAGTGCGTTAATATTTCCTTATATAGGTGACCTTCTTCTGCCATAGCATTGGATCCGTACTGGCTTAAGCCAATTCCATGGCCTACGCCAGTACATATTATCCTTGCTTTGCCCTCATAGTTCTCAATATAAAAGTGATTGGAGTTTAAGCCCAAGACCTGAGCAAATTCTTCTCCGGAGATTGAAAGGTCCCCAAGATCTATAGTTGTCACATAACCAATACTATCTCTAGCCGACACTGAAACCTTATCAAAGAAGTTTCTTGGGATAAGATCTAGGGAAGGATAAGCTTGTTTTAAAAGACCAATTAAGCTGTCAACATCATATTCGGTTATTCTAAGGTAATGGGTGGAGGTTACATCTTGTTTACTGGGAACACTGATTAAGTAGGGAAGGCCTATATTCCATGCTTCGCTAGCATTTCTAGTATATCCTGTTCCTGTACCAAAAAAGACTGGCAGTATTAAATCTCCCTCATAGACTAAAACCTCATCTTTAGTACCATAGACGGAATTTTCAATCTTAGTAAGATATTTTATGTAATCATCACTTCCCCAGTATTGTTCCATCTCCTCAGGATAAATATAAGAAAGGCCAAGCTCTGATGTGGTATAATCTTTTTTAAAAGGGTTCTCCTCTAAGAGTAGGGAGACATTATAAAGTGTATATGTTCTGCATACAATAGCCTGAGCTTTAAGAGCTTCTGTATGATAACCGGCAGGCATATTGGCAGCAACTAAACCAATCAGATATTGATCAAAATCTAACTTTTCTTTGACACCATCTTTCTCATAATATATATTAAAGTTCATGGATTCTAAGGAATAACTGCCTTTTTTATTATTAGATAAGATTAATGTAAGGATAAATGGTAGAATCAGCACGATTATGCTGACGGCCAAAAGCTTATATATTAATTTCTTCATAAGGACTCCTAAGATTGGTATTGTTACATTATATTTAAAATAAGCTTGTTTATGTATAGATAGGTTAAGGGAATTTATATATATTTAAAAATATGAAAGAAAAGTTTAGATGACTATAGTAAAATATAAATATAAGATTTGAATAGAGGGAGGGAGAGACGTGAAAGAAAAGCTTAGAAAATTTATGATAGGACGTTATGGAGCTGACTCATTAAGTAGGTTTTTGTTGGTGTCAGCCATAATTTTAATGATAGTATCTATGTTTGTTTTTAGGCAACCTCTGTATATATCATCTATAATGCTTGTTATATATGGATATTACAGAATGTTTTCCAAGGATGCAAGTAGGCGTTATAAGGAAAATCAGATGTATCTACGAATACTTGGCAAAGTAAAAACCTACCTTCATAGAAAGAAGTATAGGTTTAAACAAAGGCAAATATATCACATCTATCGATGCCCTAAATGTAGTCAAAAAATTCGTATACCAAGGGGGAAGGGCAGGATAAGCATTACATGTCCCAAGTGTCAGGAAGAATTTATTAAAAGAAGTTAGGGCTTATAGATAGGATTATAGGTCTGATTTTTCCGTAGAAATACATGTTATGATAAAACCAAGGATGGAGACTATAAAGCCTATAAGTAACATATGGGAAGCTCCTCTTGTATCCAGTAGCTTTCCCCCTGTTATAAATGCAATGGTACCTGAGGCCCCTATTGTTGCCACTCCCATCATAGCCTGACCTTTGTTTCTATCTTCCTTATTAATAATAGTATTAACGTAATATACTGAGGCTGGTGTAAAAAGGGCGAAAGATAGCATTTGAAAAGCCTGGGACAAATGTACTGTTAAGACATTGGCGGCAATAAATACAAGAAGTGATTTTATCATAAAGAAAAAGGCAGATGCCTTAATAAGGGTACTGCTTTTAACCCTTTTAATAAGAAAAGCAAAAGCTGCCATAGTTGGAAGCTCCAAGGCTGCGGCAATAGTTAATGAAAGACCTAGGTCAGAGCTGTTTCCACCCACATTTTCCATTATGTTTATTAGGTATGTGTTAATTATGTTATGGGAATAAAAAAGCATAGTAATGCCTAATAGCATCAAGGTAAATTTTTTGTATTTAAGAAAAAAACCAAGAATGCTAGCAGGTGGATTTTTATCTTTATCAGAAACAAGAAGGCTCTTTTCAGGAACTGAATGGTTAGAAATATTATTTTTATTAGTATTCTTTATTCTAAATAAATAAGCCGCTAAAAATAAAAAAACATAACTAAAGATAAAGAAGGGTACTATTATCTTAGCAGTAAACTTAGTTATACCATGGCCAAGGAAAAAGGAAGTAATTGCAAAAGCAATAGAACCAGTCCCCCTAGCCAAACCAAAATTTAAAGGATAACCATTATTTAAGTATTCTAAAGCATAAGAATTAAGCAGAGGATTTATAGTAAATTGAATTCCATTGATTAATATAAATACAATGCCTATAAAGATTAATGACTTGGTCTTAATGTTCAATATGATTGCAAATGTAAATCCCAACAATAATAATATAAGAATAATGTTTCTTACGGTTTTCTTCTTCGACTTGTCTGCAAAAGCAGATACCACAGGCTGAAGTATAATTGAAAGTATTGCAGATAGAGAAAGAACAATTCCAACCTGTGTATTGTTAAAATTATTATATTGTAGGTATACAGCTGCAAAACCATAAATAGTACATTGGCTTATCCAGTATGTACTTTGCAATAAGGCATACTTAATGGTTAATTGTCTTGATGTTCTTTCCATGTTTCCTCCAGGTGTCAATTATTTTTCTTAGAAGTCCATTTTAACATCTTCCTTTTTATCTTCCTTAGTCTCAAAGAACTCTTTGGAGCTTATTCCCAGAGTATTGGCAACTATACTGCTTGGGAAGCTTACCACTTTCTGATTTAGATATGAAATATTACTGTTATATAGGCGACGTGCTGCTTGTAGATGCTCTTCTACATCCATTACTGATATTTGTAATTGCTTAAAGTTCTCACTTGATCTAAGTTCAGGATAATTCTCGGCAACAACATTAACAAAATTACTTGCTTGGTCAAGATCATTAATGGCATTTGTTCGTTCTTTCATGGTCATACCGCTGCGGAGATTTATAGTTTCTAGAATAGTCTCTTTCTCATACTTCATATAGCCTTTGCAAATGTCATACATCTTGCTTAGAACGTCATGACGTTTTACTAAGGCAACATCAATATCTGATAAGGCCTCATTAATTTTAACTTCTGCTCGCCTTAAGTTGTTCATGGTTGCAATGTACCAAATCAAAACAATAAGAAATAAAACAATAGGTAAAAAGATAATTACAGGCATATAATTTCCTCCTTTAATTTAATTATAAAGATCTCGGTCTAAATTCAGTCCCTCAATAATGTTAATAATAACATTGATTTCTTTTTCTACTTCTCCATGGTTTGTGTTTTTTATGCTTCTAAATATAGAAGGTTCCATGGCATCCTTTCCAGTATTAATTGCAACATGAAGCTTGTTGTCTATAAAGCCCATCATAAATTTTCCGTCCATAGTATTAGACATATTCTTAAGTGTATCTATAAACTGAGGTGTAAGAATATAAAAGGCTTCAAAGTCATCTTGAGCATATACCTTAAAATCTTTGTTAAATTGTATATCTTCAAATTCAACCTTGCGGCGACGATTATCTTTACTGGTAAAGAAACCATTTCGTTTATTAGAGTATGTAAAACCCTTGCCAATAATCTGCAAATCAAAATGAAATTTCTTATTGAACTCAAAGATAAGCCATCTGCCTTGAAAATATGTCACCGTATGAGAGTTCTTACCGTTAGAAGTATGATTTTGTATTAATACATCAGATCTCTCAAAGTCAACATTATTATATGAGCCACTTATGTAATCATTACTATAATAGCGGTTTCCTAACATGATTATCTTCGTTGCTTCAATAACATCTTTGCTGATACCTTTCTTAAAATCACATCTTACCTTGTCAAATGCATGGTTGAAGGGTCCTTCAACAAATGCTTTCTTGTAGATGTGTTTGTATTCCTTATATTTTTTAAAGTAACCAGTAATTGCCCCTAATATAAGAAAGAGAATAACGGTTGTGAATATTAAGATAAATAAACTAGCTGGTAGAATTCCTGCAGATAAAGATAAAGGAAAGAATATAAAAAGTGCAGGAGTTATTGATGTTCCCAATATAATTAGCATATGATTAAGGATCTTTTTTCTTAGGTTCTCAATATATAATATTTTATCTTCCATAATAACCACCCTAAATATGTTTATAAGGTCATTATACAATAAAAGTATGAATATACAACAAAATAAAAGTAATTTTAACCATAGATTAATTTAATTTTAAGAAAGAATGACTATAATTCAGCAGCTAGAAGAAATGGATTATTCATAAACTATAAAGCAGCCATAGCATTTGTTATATAATGTTATGGCTGCTTTTTATTATCTTAAAACAGTAATTATATACCTTACCTTCCTGAAAAGGCGGACTTGATAATTCCGTAACAAGACCAAATCGAAAGACCTAATCCAATTGCTAGATCCCTAAAAAAACTACTCCAAGCATTGATTGAACTTAATAAAGTGCCTACATTCTTAAAGGCGTGGATTAAGTTTTGCATGCTATAATTACCTGAGAAATAAATATCACAATACTCTAGTACATATAGGGAATACTGTGCTACAAATATCATTGCTATAGCTACTAATATTGATATAATCTTACCTTTTTTATCCAATACCCCAGATACGAGATGATATCCTTTTATTGAAAATGTCATCATAAAGAATCCGGCGATGCCTGCTATGAAACCAAGCTTTCCAATGATCACCCAGATAAGTCCACCAAGTGCAGCACCTATTATTGATCCTATAAGACCTAGGAAAACATTACTTCCATCGGATTCGAAGACCTGATCTACGTCAAGGCTATCACGTGCATAAACCACACTAAAACTTCCATCATCAAAGCCATATTTTACATCTGGTAATTGCATGTTTAAAAAATCTAGTATTTGTGAAAATACGGAAGACTCCTTAGTCTTGTTAAGTACAAGCTCTGCAATTGGGTGATTTATTCCATCCCTTGTAACCACCATAATTCTTTGTATATCTTTTCCTAAGTCGGCACCATAGACTTGCTCAACTTCATCATAGGGAATAAGATCAAAACCAAAGGAACCACATACAATATAATTATTGGTAAAGTATAATTTTTTCTTAGGAAAAGATATTTTGGAGTTGATTAACTCCTGATCGACACTTCTTAAAGTGCTTCCTTGATATCTTCCTAAGGTCATCTCTGTAAAAGAGTTTTTCTTCTTTGCTTTTCTAAGGATATCTATATAAAAAGCAAGAGTAACTATAATAGCAAGGGCTATTAATGCTAAGATCATATAATTGATTGATCTTTCTTGAGTGGTGTCCAAATAATAGTTTCCGACATAGAGAGACGTGTTAATTTTTTCAGAAGGATCTATACCCCAAAAAATCTTAAAACTATCATTGGCAAAATCCATCATTTCATCATCAATAGGTTGGGATGTTCCTATAAAAACAACTTGCTCCGGGACATCTGTTATAGTCTCGTCATATGTGTAGTCGATTAAATCTTGATACTTACCCAAATCATCAGCTTTGATTGACACAATAAATGTCTCGTAGTTCTGGTCAATTGCAAAGCATGACAAGATACTATCATCAAAACTTGATGCAAATGGTTCGGATAAAAAAATTGGGGTAAGCTTTTGATACCCCATACTCATTAGCTCAGGCGTAAATGTATCATAGGAATCTATAGATTGATTTAAGAACTCCTTATCTTTCTTATAACTATAAGCCCCTACAAAAACTAGAATTATTATCAATAATATAGTGGCTACATGCCATATTACACCTGGCTGCTTCTTTGTTAGCTTTTTAAATCTTTCTGAATATTCATTCTCCATTGTTTCCCACCCTTTGTTTTTCATTTGTAAACTAAAACGCTCCATATATCACTTGTTATTTGCTGATATGAGAGAATTTTGTCAAATTCAGTATATCACCAGCTTATACCAAAATCAAGGGAATTAAGCCTCTTCCTGTTGGAGTAAAAAATATGTTAAAAAAAGTAAATATAGCTTGTAAAAATATGTTATTTAATATATGATAATAGGGTAAAGATGTAAAATAAACACAAAAATATACCAATAAATATAGCGTGGAACGCTTATTATAAATAATAAATTTAAGGAGGTAAATTATGAAGAGAAGTATGGTACTTATCTTGGTTGTCATATATATGGCTGGACTTATTCCACAGCCTGCTATGGCAGCAGACAAGGAATTCAACTATGTTGACGCATTTGCAAAATCTATTCTATTTTATGAAGCAAACTGGTGTGGACCAGATGCAGGTGATAATAGAATAAAGTGGAGAGGCCCCTGCCACTGTGATGATGGTAAGGATGTTGGGCTTGATTTAACTGGGGGATTTCATGATTGTGGAGATCACGTGAAGTTTGGATTACCCCAATGTTCTTCAGCTTCTACCCTTGCTTGGGCCTATTATGAATTTGAAGATGTCTTTATCGCCAAGGGTCAGGATCAGTATATGCTTAATATACTAAAGCATTTTTGCGATTATTTTATGAAGTGCTTTCCAAATAAGACCACATTTTACTATCAAGTAGGTGACGGTGATGTGGATCATCAATATTGGGGACCACCAGAGCTTCAAACTTACGACAGACCTACTTATTATGTTGCAACACCTTCTAATCCCGGTTCTGATGTGGCTGGAAGTGCAGCGGCAACATTGGCACTTATGTACATAAACTACAAAGATAGGGATCTGGAATATGCAGAGAAATGTCTAACATATGCAAAGGATTTATATGACTTTGGTATGACATATAGAGGTAATAGTAAGGGTCAAAGCTATTATCTTCCCCGAGATTATCTGGATGAATTAATGTGGGGATCTGTTTGGCTTTATGTAGCTACAAATGATCAGACCTATATGGATAATGTGGAAAAACTTATGGTGGAGAAGAACATAGGTGGAGATAATATGTTCAACGACCACTGGACCCAGTGCTGGGATTATGTTCTTACTGGTGTATTCGTTAAACTGGCCACTTTATCAAGCAATCCAAAATATAAGCAAATTGCTGAAGAGCATATGGATTATTGGCAAAATGGAATTAGAACTACTCCTGGTGGTCTAAAATATCTTGATAGCTGGGGAGTTTGTAAGTATCCAGCAGCAGAAAGTTTTGTACAGCTTGTTTATTATAAGGAAACAGGAAATCAGAAGTATCTGAATTTTGCTAAGAGCCAAATCGATTATATCCTGGGAGATAATCCAAACAACATGTCCTATGTGGTAGGCTTTGGAGATAATTATCCAAAATATCCCCATCACAGAGCTGCCAGTGGGATGTTAGAAGGACCACCTGCCGATGAGAAGAAGGAAACTCCACAAAGACATATCTTATATGGAGCCCTTGTGGGTGGAGCGGATATCAATGATGAGTATCATGACGTTATTGATGAGTATGTTTATACCGAGACTGGATTAGATTATAATGCGGGGCTAGTTGGTGCACTGGCAGGAATGTCAAAATATTTTGGGCAAAATCAGATGCCTGAAGAGACACCTGGTATTGAGATGGTGCCAACTAAATACTACACAGAAGCAAAACTATACAAAGCAAGTAGTGAAGGAGTTACTATTGACCTTAATATGTATAATATTGCAACATCACCTCCCCAATATGAAAGTGATTTATCAGTTAAGTATTTCCTTGACTTATCAGAATATGCCTCTAAGGGAGTAGATCTTAATAAGTTCTCAACTAAGATATATTATTCTGCGGCTAATGCACAGATTTCATCTGTAAAAGCCTGGGACAAGGATAAGAATATCTATTATGTAGAGATATCATTTCCTAATGATAAATTATATGCAAAAACTTATGTACAGTTTGCAATCTATAATTATGAGGATAAGGTTTGGGATTCTTCCAATGACTTCTCCACATCACAATTAACAGATAGCTTTAAGGAGGTAGAAACCATCTCAATCTATAAAAGCAATGTCAAGGTATATGGAGCCGATCCTTTGGGAGAAGAAGAGACTCTATATGGAGATGTAAATACTGATGGAGTAATTGATGCACTTGACTTAGGCTTATTCAAGAGATATATGTTAACCATGGATGGTAGTGGAATATCTATGACTAATGCTGATGTTAATCAAGACGGATATATTGATGCCATTGATTTTGCTCAAATAAAAAAACTAATACTAAGTAATAAATAGAAGAAAAAGACCTAATAGGCCAAAACTATGTGGTTGATAGTACAAGGGAGGGAGTGAGTGAAGATGTTTTATAAACCAAACAAAAATAAGAGATATATAACCAAATGTTTAAGAGGAATATCTGTTTTATTGACTTTTGTTCTTATCTTTGAACAAGCTATTATATCAAGAGCAGTGTATGCCGAAAGTTCCAATGAAACCCAGGACTTTACACCGGCAGAAGGTTGGGAAGATTATGATCACTTCAATTATGCAGAAGCACTTCAAAAATCCATCTATTTCTACGATGCTCAAAAATGTGGACCTGGCATTACAGGGGGAAGATTAGAATGGAGGGGAGATTGTCATGTAGACGATTGTAATATTCCTTTGGAGGACAGCTCCTTATCAGCATCATTTATAGAAGAGTATCTAAATATTCTTGATCCAGATGGAGATGGAATGATGGATTTGCATGGAGGCTTTCACGATGCTGGAGATCATGTAAGATTTGGACTTCCTCAAAGTTATACTGCTGGTACACTGGGATGGGGCTTTTATGAATTTAGAGAGGCCTTCAAGGAAATAGGCGAGGAAGAACACATGATAGAGATATTAAGGTATTTTACTGATACCTTCTTACGTTGTTCCTTTCTTGATGAAGAAGGAAATCTCATTGCATTTTGCTACATGGTAGGGGAAGGAGATCTTGACCACTCCTATTGGGGGCCACCAGAACTATATCCCACCAATATCCCAAGACCAGCTGATTTTGCAACTGCTCAGACCCCTGGTAGTGATGTCTGTGCCAGTACAGCGGCATCACTGGCTATATCATACTTAAATTTTAAGGATTCTGAACCAGAGTATGCTGATAGATGTCTGACTGTGGCAAAAGCCATGTATGAATTCGCCACTAAGCATAGAGGTCTGGCTACAGGTGATGGTTATTATACTTCTGACTATGATGAAGATGAACTGTCATGGGCTGCTGTATGGCTTTATATCTGCACCGGTGAGATTGACTATATCGATGATATTGTATCTGTATCCAGTGATGGTAAATATACTGGCTATATGAAGAGAATAATACCAGACACCACAAATACCAATGTATGGTACAATTCTTGGGTTCACTGCTGGGATGCAGTATGGGGAGGAGTCTTTTTAAAACTACATAGTGAATTCCCTGACAATGAATTATTTGATTTTATAGCTAGTTGGAATGTGGAGTATCTATCGGGAGGTGCAGCAAAGCATAAAGACCCTAACGATACCAATTATATAACTACTTCACCTGCTGGTTATACTATGATAAATGGCTGGGGGTCTGCCCGTTATAATACGGCCGCCCAATTATCAGCACTTGTATATATGAAGTATAATCCTGAAAGGACTGATTTTGGTCAGTGGGCTAAGAGTCAGATGGAATATATAATGGGTAGAAACCCTATGGGCTACTCCTATATCGTTGGATACGGTTATGAGAAGGGTCTACCATTTGCTAAACACCCACATCATAGAGCTGCTCATGGGTCAAAGACCTTAAGTATGAATGATCCAGTAGAGCATAGGCACATTCTATGGGGGGCTCTAGCAGGAGGACCAGATGTAAGCGATTATCATATCGACTCCACAACGGAATATGCCTACAATGAAGTTGCTTCAGACTATAATGCAGCATTTGTCGGTGCCTGTGCAGGATTATATCATTACTACGGCCAGGGGCATGAACCAATCCCCAATTTCCCCCATCCGGAAGAAAAGATGGATGATTATTTCTGTGAAGCTCGTGTGGAAAGGGAAAATGAATCAAGTTCACAGATTGTTATTAAACTACATAATGAATCTAGCCAACCTCCCCATTATGAAACGGGTATGATGGCAAGATACTTCTTTAATATCAGTGAAATGCTGGATTATGATCAGACCATTGATGATCTCGTATTTGCCATAGCATATGATCAACAGGTTTCCCTTCAGGACTTACCAGTTGTTCATAGAGGCCCAATTAAGTGGGATGACGCTGGTACATACTACCTAGAATTTGACTGGAGTGATAGAAAAATATACGGGGATAGAGAATTAATGTTTATGCTAAGCCCGACACAAGACTCCAATTACCTGACTCACTGGGATCCAAGTAATGACTGGAGCAGGGAAGGCCTTACTGGTGACTATGCTATCAGTAAGAATATACCCGTATATCTGGATGGAGTTAAAGTATACGGCGAAGAACCGCCCAGGCTAGAACCAACTCCAATACCTGAGGATCCCACAACAGAGCCTGACATTCAGGTCTCATATAAGTGCGGAGTAAGTGATTCAACTAAAAATGCAATAAGAAATTCAATTAATATTAAGAATCTAGGAGATGCAGCTATAAACCTATCAGATATAAAGGTTCGTTACTGGTATACCAATGACAATAATGAACAAAACACCTTTACATGTGATTATGCAACATTTGGCTCAGAAAATGTGAGAGGAAACTTCTTCACTATTAGCAGTCCTATAGATGGAGCAGATACTTATTGTGAAATCTCATTTGCAGAAGCCGCTGGCAAACTTGGACCAGGGGGAAGTACTGGGGAGATACCTATACGTATTGAGACCCAGTCATCCTTTGACCAGACAAATGATTATTCCTTTGATTCTGATATAATAGATGATTTTGGAGATAATCCCAAAATCACGGCTTATGTTAAGGGTAAACTTGTCTATGGTGAGGAACCTATTGCCATAATCGATTATGACCTTGGTGACTTAGATGGTAGCGGAACTGTAGATGCACTGGACTACG
>JAAYNY010000149.1 GCA_012520635.1 Clostridiales bacterium
AAATGCTGAGGTGATTTAATATGTTTAAAACATTCCGAAATGCGTTGAAGATTAAAGACATCAGGCAGAAATTATTATACACATTAGGCTGTCTAATAATAGTTAGATTGGGAACATTACTTCCTGCACCTGCTATAAGTAGGGAAGCAGTTGAGCAAGTGTTTTCGAGTATTAATCTTGGTTTCTTTAATAACCTAACTGGTGGTTCTTTTACCAGAATGTCAATATTTGCCTTAAGTATCTCTCCCTATATTTCAGCATCTATCATATTACAACTCTTAACAATAGCAATACCTAAGTTAGAGGAGATGCAAAAAGAAGGAGAAGACGGAAGGAAAAAGATTGAGAATCTTACACGCTATATGGCTGTAGGTCTGGCAATTATCGAGTCTGCGGCTATGGCAATTGGTTTTGGTGGAAGTTCAGGCGTATTAGAAAATGGACTTACATTTACTAACGTGTTACTAGTTGTTGCTTCATTCACAGCAGGATCTACATTCTTAATGTGGCTTGGAGAACGGATTACGCAAAAAGGTGTTGGAAACGGTATTTCTATCATATTGTTGATCAATATTGTATCAACAATACCGGCAGATTTTATCAATCTGTTTTATCAGTTTGTATATGAGAAGCCGGTTTGGAAAGGAATTATTGCAGTAGTAGTTACTCTTGCAGTTATTTTATTCGTTATCATATATGTTTTACAATTACAAGGTGGCGAAAGAAAGATTCCTGTTCAATATGCAAAAAAGGTTCAAGGAAGAAAGATGGTGGGTGGACAAACCTCCCACATCCCATTAAAGGTAAATACAGCGGGAGTTATTCCAGTTATATTTACATCTTCATTAATGTCATTCCCCGGAGTTATTTCATCCTTCTTTGGTGTATATCCGGCAAGAGAACATGTATGGCCTAAGATACTTAAAGTATTAGATCAAAATAGCTGGTTAAGAATTAACTTTAGGGATTTTGATTTTGGTGAATTTAAGTATTCGATAGGATTATTGATATATATTGCTTTGTTAATTTTCTTTGCATTCTTCTATACATCAATCACATTTAATCCGATTGAGATAGCAAACAATATGAAGAAGCAGGGTGGATTTATACCTGGAATACGTCCAGGTAAGCCCACTACGGATTATTTAACAAAGGTACTTAATCATATAATATTAATTGGTGCAATCGGACTTTGTATTGTATCCATTATACCTATGTTCTTCTCTGGTGCATTTGGTGCTAGGGTTAGCTTTGGTGGAACTTCATTAATTATTGTTTCAGGTGTTATTATAGAGACAGTTAAACAGATTGAATCACAGATGTTGGTTCGTCACTATAAAGGATTCCTGAATGATTAATAGATGATTACTATTGTGAGGCAATCATATCTGTGATTGTCTCACAATGATATGTATAATGAGGGGCGAGGAAAACCATGAAGATAATTGTTTTAGGACCACCTGGAGCAGGTAAGGGAACGCAAGCAAAGAAAATAGCTTTTAAATTTGGGATACCACATATCTCTACAGGAGACTTATTTAGAGATAACATAAAAAATGAAACTGAACTTGGCATAAAAGCTAAAGTTTATATAGATAAGGGTCTTTTAGTACCTGATGATTTAGTTTTGGATTTAATTGTGGAGCGTTTTAGTTTTGATGACTGTAAAGATGGTTATGTATTGGATGGATTCCCAAGAACTTTAGTCCAAGCAAAAGCTTTAGATGATGTACTTGAAAGGCATAATGATAAAGTTGAATATACAATAGAAGTGAATGTTCCTGATGAGGTAATAATAAGCAGGATGGGTGGAAGAAGAGCATGTCTAACTTGTGGACGCACTTATCATGTTGAAACCCTTCGTCCGGAAATAGAAGGAGT
>JAAYNY010000150.1 GCA_012520635.1 Clostridiales bacterium
ATACAGGTACCTGTATTAATGGATATGTTATAAAGAATTTTTCTGATCATATTGCTGAAAATTATAATAGTGTAACATTAGAAAATGATTTGAAGCCTGAGGCAATACTTAACCATGCTAAAAGTATTGAAGCAGGAGATCTAATAGTAGACTACAATAATAACACTATAGAACAATTAGATTGGACTAAGGAAAATAATATGAAGTTAAGAGGTCATGTATTGGTTTGGTACAGTCAGACTCCACAGTGGATATACCATGAGGATTTTGATACAAACAAAGACCTGGTTGATAGGGATACCATGCTAGCTCGTATGGAGAGTTATATAAAACAGAATTTTGAATTACTTGAAGAGCTTGGCTATATTGATATGTTTTATGCTTATGATATTGTAAATGAGGCGGTTTTAGATGATGGCACACTTCGGGATTGTCTATGGAAAGAGATTATAGGTGATGATTATATTTGGTACGCTTTTTATTATGCCGATAAGTATGCTCCTGAGCATATAAAGCTATATTATAATGATTATAATGAGCAGTTTAAGACCCAAGCAGTTATTAACTTAGCAGAGTCCTTAGTAGATGAAGAGGGAAGATACTTAATTGATGGTATTGGATGTCAAGGCCATTTATACACACAGGATTCCATACCTCAGTATATGTCTACCCTAGAAGCTTTTAGTGCAACTGGTCTGGATGTTCAGATAACAGAGATTGAAGTTAGCCTTGGAACATGGCAGAATATCTTAGAGCCTACAGAGGAAAATCTTAGGGATCAAGGACAATACTATTATGAACTGGTTAATAAGATTATTGAGGGGAATAAAGCAGGAAGTACAAATGTAAGTGGTATTACTTTCTGGGGTGTATCAGATGAGGTATCATGGAGAGGAGATAGAAGTCCTTTGTTATTTGATCTTGATCTTAAACCGAAATATGCTTATTTTGGTGCAATCCAAGATAAAGATCATGCTGGCTATTAATTAATATAATAATGAGCACGTGGAAACCATGTTTTCACGTGCTTTTTTCACGTCTAAAAGTTATACAGGTAATAAGGATCTTATCCTTTAAATATTGAATAATATTTCTAATAACTACAATAATAAGTATGAAATGACAGCTATGGAGGGAACAAATTTGAATGAAAGTTTAGTAATTGTGGTAAGGGCTATTATAAGCTTTTTTACCCTTCTTATCTTTGCAAGACTTCTTGGAAAAGAACAAATAAGTCAATTGTCATACTTTGATTATGTTATAGGAATTACCATAGGTTCCATTGCGTCTGAAGCAACAGTGGACATATCAAGTAGGCCCTGGGAAAGTTTTATGGGTTTACTTTCTTGGACTGTACTGGCCTTTATAATGCAAGTGGTGACTTTAAAATGGAGATATGCAGCAAAGGTTATTGAAGGTGAACCGGTCATAATAATCATGAACGGTAAAATAATGGATAATGTTTTAAAGAAAATGAAGTTAAGAGTATCTGATGTATTAGAGCTACTTAGAAACCAAGGTATATTTGACTATAATGAAGTAGATTATGCCATATTAGAGTCCAACGGTTCATTATCAGTTCTAAAAAAATCTGAGTATCTGCCCTTAACACCAAAGGATATGAATATAAAAGTAAAGCAGACAGGAATAAGTACCGAACTTATATATGATGGGGTTATAATTGAGGAGAACTTAAAACAAATGAATAAAAATGAAAAGTGGCTGATGAATCAGCTTAAGAAATATGGTATAAAGGATCCTTCTGAGGCCTTATTAGTGACCTTAAATGATGCAGGAAGCCTATATGTTGATAAATATGATGATAAGATAAAAAAGGTTAAAGATATTGGGGATTATAAAGGACCATTTTAAGGGTTTGTAGCAAATTAACCTTAATTGATTTCTAGCCTTAAGGAGAATGGATATAATATGAGAAAGTTTTTAGTGGTAGCTATTCCAACAGTTACATTGATATTATTTATATTAATAATGCACAGTGGCAAGATATTAAAAAAACCTTTAGGAAATAATGATAATATTCCCCAGTCACTTGATAACATTATAGATAATGTAAATAATGAATCATGGGAAGCGGCAGAAGATAATCTTGTGAAATTAAATAAAGCATGGAAGAAAGTTTTGTTTAGAGTACAATTTAGCTCTGGCAAAGATGAAATCTATAAGCTAGATACAAGTATTGCTAGATTAGAAGGAGCAGTAGAGGCAGAAGATAAAGCTGCTGCATTAATAGAAATTTATGAAGTCTATAACCATTGGGAAGAACTTGGAAAATAGGAAGATATAGGGCTGATACTTTTACTTGCAATAGATAAGCTAATAAATTATCATTAGAATTATGATATTTACATTAAAGTGTATAATAATTAGCTACACTTATATAGAAGATGAAGTATTTAATAGACTGGAGATGAATGATGAAAAAGCTTGTAGTTGGGATATTAGCCCATGTAGATGCAGGTAAAACAACCTTAGCTGAAAGTCTGCTATATCTTACAGGAAGTATCAGAAGATTAGGCAGAGTTGACCATAAAGATGCATTTTTAGATACTTACCAGCTTGAAAGAGCAAGGGGTATCACTATTTTTTCAAAACAAGCAGTGTTTAGCTATAAGGACATGGATATAACACTTTTAGATACCCCGGGACATGTAGATTTCTCGGCAGAAATGGAAAGGACCTTACAGGTCTTAGATTATGCAATACTGGTAATTAGTGCAAGTGACGGAGTTCAGGGACATACAGAAACATTTTGGAGACTTCTTACTAGATACAAAATTCCCACATTTTTGTTTGTTAACAAGATGGATATGGAGGGAAGTGATAGACAGTTAATACTATCTGATCTAAAAGAAATATTACATGAGGGATGTATTGATTTTACTAAGAATCAAGATCATCAGCACCTTATGGAAGAACTGGCCATGTGTGATGAGATATTACTTAATCAATATATTGATAAGGGAATAATTGAAGATTCTGATATTAGAGAGATGATTATGCAGAGCAAAATATTTCCCTGCTTTTTTGGTTCAGCATTAAAACAAGAGGGGATTGAAGATTTTCTAAAGGGTATTGAAAAATATACTAGGAGCAGACATTTTCCTGATGGTTTTGCTGCCAAGGTATATAAGATAGCAAGAGATGACCAAGGAAACCGCCTTACTTATATGAAGATAACTGGGGGTAGCCTAAAGGTTAAAATGCCTATAACTAATAAAAAGGATAATCAGGCTGAAGAAGATCATATCTGGAAGGAGAAAGTGGATCAGATTCGTATTTACTCTGGGTCGGGATATGATACGGTGGATGAGATTCATGCAGGATCAGTCTGTGCTGTTACAGGTCTTACAAAGACTTATCCTGGACAAGGCCTTGGTATGGAAGAGAATATGGATAAGCCTCTTCTAAAGCCTGTTCTTACATATCAGCTTATATTACCACCGGATTATAATGCATTTTATATGCTTTCACAGCTAAGGGAGTTGGAAGAAGAGGATCCAACCCTTCATATTGTATGGCAAGAAAAACTTCAAGAAATCCATATTCAATTAATGGGAGAAGTGCAGATTGAAATACTACAAAGTCTTATAAAAGAACGGTTTGATGTAGATGTGGAGTTTGGCTCAGGTAATATACTATATAAAGAAACCATAGAGGAGGCCGTAGTGGGAGTAGGACATTTTGAACCCCTACGCCATTATGCTGAAGTTCATTTACTTATGGAACCTGGAGAGCCAGGAAGCGGACTGGTATTTGAAAGTAAATGTAGCGAGGATTTATTAGAAAGAAATTGGCAAAGACTTATACTAACCCATTTGGAGGAACGGGAACATATAGGAGTATTAACAGGGTCACCTATTACTGATATTAAGATTACCTTGATTGCTGGGCGAGCTCATTTAAAACATACTGAAGGAGGAGACTTTCGCCAGGCAACATATAGGGCAGTACGACAAGGTCTTAAAAAAGCAAAAAGTCTTTTACTTGAGCCTTATTACAGATTTAGATTGGAGGCACCGGCTGATACTATAGGAAGAGCCATGACAGATATTCAAAGGATGAGTGGAACTTTTGAACCTCCCAATGTAAATGGTGATCTAGCCATACTAACAGGTAGTGCACCGGTGGCTACCATGGGTGGTTATCAGATAGAAGTAAATGCTTATACTAAAGGAAGAGGTAGCCTTTTTTGCACATTTGAAGGATATAAGCCTTGTCATAACCATGAAGAAGTTATAGAAAACATAGGATATGACAGTGAACTTGATATAGATAATCCCACAGGTTCAGTTTTTTGCTCCCACGGAACAGGATTCTTAGTTGATTGGGATCAGGTTGAAGATTATATGCATATTGAAAATAACTGGCATGAGTATTTACCTGACAAAGGAGAAGATGAAAGAGGGGGCAGTAGCCTAGATGATGAAGCTCATATTAGACCTGTAAATCTAAAAACAAGTGCAAGTAAGAAGGATTACTATAAAGAGGATAAAGAACTAGAAGAAATATTCATAAGGACATTTGGCCCAATAAAGCAAAACCCTGTCTATGGTCAGAGTAGATTAGGATACGAGAAAAAGCCCTCAGGTAAAATAAATCCTCAAAACAATGAGAAAAAAGTAGACATAACATATAAGAAAACTAGGAAAGAGTATTTACTAGTGGATGGCTATAATATTATATTTTCATGGAAAGAGTTAAACCAACTGGCCCAGGAGAATATGGAAGCTGCAAGACTTAAATTGATGGATGTATTAAGTAACTATCAAGGTTTCAAGAAATGTAAAGTAATTCTTGTCTTTGATGCCTATAAAGTAAAAGGGGGCACAGAGACGGTACAAAAACATCACAATATTCATGTTGTATATACAAAAGAAGCAGAAACAGCTGATCAATATATAGAGAAGGTAACCCATGAAATAGCTAGGGAAAACCATGTTACCGTAGCAACATCAGATGCTCTAGAGCAACTAATAATCCTTGGTAAGGGAGCTGTTAGGTTATCCGCCAATGATCTTAAGGATGAAATAGAGCGTATAAATAAAATAATAAAAGATGATTTCCTAGATAGTCCTTCAAAAGGTAAGGCTTATATAGGAGAGAAATTTAACGAAGATATAAAAAAATTCATGTAAGGGGTGTCAGGTACCGGTGTCAAAATTGTGAACAAATTGTAAACGGTGCCTGACACCTTCCAAAGGAGGAAGACTAAAATGATATTTAACAACATAGATTTTCATAATGTGGAGGAAATGGAGAAATGCCACAAGGGATATATAATGTATCGACTTCCATCATACGTAAGAGAGAATATAAATTCCCAAGCAAGGGATGTAACAAGTTTGTTCTCTACCGGTGTAGAATTGCGATTTAGAATAAAAGGAGATTCTGCCACAGTAACATTATCAGTAGATGATAGTGCTGAAGCTCAGGTTGCTTATATATATTATGGTTCATTTCAAGGTGAATGGCAGTATTCCTCAAGAGTCATCCAGAATGAAACTAGAATAACCATACCCAGATATAATGATTTGAGCATACTAAAAGACATTACAAAGTCTTCAAATCTACCCTTTGACCCTGAGGTGGTTAGAATTGTATTACCCTATGGTACATGCTATTTTGTAGATGTTGAAGGAGAGATAGAATCTCCCCTTGATTCACAGCTTCCATCAAAGACTTATTTGGCTTATGGTTCTTCTATAACCCATGGTAGCTTAAGCTTAGCTGCCCCCTATACCTATCCATTTAGAATTGCTCAGAAGTTAAAGCTGGATTATATCAATCTAGGTTTTGCAGGTACAGCTCATTTAGAAAAGACCATGGCTGAATATATTGTTTCAAGAAAAGATTGGGACTTTGCTTCTGTCGAAATGGGAATTAATATGTTGGGAGATGACTTTTCTTTAGAAAACTTTGAAGAAAGGGTTAAGGTTTTTACAGATATTTTAGGTAATGATCCGAGACCTGTATTTGCAACAAGTATCTTTGGAATCACAGGAGATGGCCAGGAAAAAGCATCAAAGTATAGAGAAATTGTTAGAAAACATGCTGCTAATAAACTTATATTTACTGATGGATTGGAGCTTTTAGATAATCCAGCATATATATCAGCAGATTTGGTTCATCCTACCCTGGAGGGGATAAATCAAATTAGTGATAGATGGTCTACAATTATGAAGAAATCCATAAAGGTGCTATATCCATAACAAATTACATATGGTAAGATACGCTGTTATAAAGGAGTGCACTGTATGATAAAACATAGTATTAGGAGTGTTTTAAGAACACCTAAAAAATCCATACTATTCTTATTTTTGATTATTGTCTTATCGCTATTTCTTAGTATTGGTGCAGGGATGTATGAAGCTGCTAATAAGATGCTTAATGATGCAGATGAAACATTTACTACTGTTGTAGAATTGATTTATCTTGGTGATAAAGATGATAATGACAAAGGCTTTTATAATCAAATGAATAAGGAAATTGACAACTTTGATCTTGTTAAACCAGAGCAGGATTCAGAGGTTCTTACTGTGAATAGAGAGAACTCTGCCTTAGCATATTTAAATGATAAGCAAATCAATCATAATCTATCAGCACTTAATGATTATGTTATTATTGAGGTGTTTAATGTAAGACCTTATGATGAAATGTTATATCAGGCAACAATTAATAAGGTGCACTTTGGTAAGACAATGAGGGAGAATACCTATGTAACTATAAATAATATTGATGAATTAGGACAAAATCTTGATTATGATTTTGTCTATGGTCATAAGTACATTTTAATAGGCAAAATATTCCCCAGTACAAATCCTACACCGAAAATCATGCTACAGCTTCCTGAAGGATTAGATGGTTTCAAACCTGTTATTCATTTGGAAAGTTCTAAGGAGTTTTATGAAAGTGAAGATGGGGAAAGCTTATCTAAATTAGCTGAAGCCTTCAACATAGTTAATAAGTCTCTTCCAGTAACTTTAGTATCTAGTTTAGAAGCGTCAGAGCCATATTTTAACCGAGAATTAACTGTTAGTGAAGGGCATACATTTCGAAATGAAGAATATCAAGAGGGTAACAACCAGGTAATACTGATTAGCAGAAATCTGGCCGATTTTTATGAGGTAGAGCTTGGGGATAAATTAGATTTGAATCTTCATTATGCCAAATCAGGGATTGGATTATCAGATTATTTGAAGGATTATAGTTTTAGTAAGTCTGCAAGTTACGAAGTTGTAGGCATATTTGATAATAAAAATGAGATTAGTTTTAATATATACATGCCTATGGCAGATTGGATAAAACAAGATAATCATTCACTTACCATAGCTAGATATCTTGTAAAAAATCAATCAGGAAAAAAATTCATAGAAAAGTACAGCAAAGAATTACCTGATAACATGTCTTTTGCTTTATATGACCAGGGCTATGAAGAAGCAATTAGACCCATCCTTGAGCTTAGGAATACAGCGGTATTATTATTGATACTAGGTTGTTTATCAGGAACTGTTATACTCCTTCTATTCTCTTATCTATATGTATATAAGCAAGGAGATACATTGAAAAACATGCTTTCACTGGGTTCTGGAAAGCCTAGAGTATTTACTTACATACTTTTTGGATCAAATATATTAGTTTTAATAGCATCGTCTATAGGTGCTTTTATATCATCAGCTATTATTAATAATCTGACTAATAATATTTTTAAGAATATAAGTGCCTTATATGACAGGGATTTAAGGTATAGTGAAAGAATCCTTGGAATGCAATTAGAATATGTAGCAAGAATCAGTGTAAACTATTGGGTACCTGTATTTGTCACCTTGCTTATGCTAATAGTAAGTTTTATTTTAATATTTGCTATTACAATATATGTGATTAATGAGGAAAAATTTAAGAGGAAAAAAATAAAAAGAAAAGCCTTAAAAAGTGCTAGAAAAGTTAAGAATCTTAAAAAGTTAAAGGTAAGAAAAGAGCAAAATGTAATGTTTGGAGGAATAAGGCCCATACCTTTAAAATTTGCAATGGTTTCTATATTTAGAAATGCAGGTAGAAGCTTGATTGTTCCTTTACTAACTTTGGTACTGTCAGTCTTTTTAGTTTTTCTTTGCTTTCTTTCTAATATACAGCAGGAAAAGCGGGCAAGAGTGTATGATCAGATACCAGTTAATGCTTATCTAACTACATTTAAGAATGAAACAAGAGATATTAGTGGTTTATCACTTCAATATGATATATATAGACTTATAGATTCAGAATATTCATATCGGATGAATCCAATCAATTATACATATGGGGAATTTTCGGGAGAATATACTTCCCATCAAGCCCAAGAAGAAAGAGATAAGATTCTTAGACAGTCTGATTATTTTAAAGAAATGTATCTATACAGCAGTATTCATTATGAATATATGGGGATATCAAAAACCAAGGATGGTAAGCAGAATAAGGAACTGGCCATGACCCCCAATGTGAGAAAACATGCTGATGCCTTTGGCTTTGATTGGTTTCTTGAAGCAATCAAAAGGATGTCAAGACTTGCTTACGCAGATGATATAAGATATACACCCGATTTTTTTACCAGTTCTAATATTGAAGTAGAATTTCTTTCAGGATATGATTTTGATTCTCTAAGAATGGCTGGTGACCTTGGTATGATTTCTAGTAATCAGGCCATAAAAGAAGGAATTAATCTAGGTGACACCATTAGGATTACAGCTTGGACCATTTATGAGAAAAATGCGATCTGTAGTGTTATTGATATAAAAGTTGTAGGAATATACCAAGAGAGCTGGAGGTCTGATGTTATATATCTACCTTGGATTATGGGCTATGACCATGAATATTATGTGGATTTTTACTATGGAGATCCGGAATATAAATTGTGGAACGAGCTCCTGCCTAGAAATATCAGATCTGCTACATTTACACTAAAAAACACAGAGAACTTAGATTACTTTAGGGAGTACTTAGATAAGCAAGGTTATAGCGAGGCAGGAAAAATAAAATCAATTCGAAGAGCAGTGGTTATACAAGATAAGAATTTAGAAGAAACAATAAAAACCTTAGATAATTTCATTAGATTAATGGATATATTAATTCCAATTATGCTTATCATGTTTGGACTTATAGGATTTATAGTATCATATCTTCTTATTCGCCATAGGTTAAGTGAGCTTGCCATCATGAGTAGCATGGGAACTGGAAAAATTCATGTGTTCTTATCATTTTTCTTTGAGCAAGTAATCTTATTTATAATTGGTTTATTACCAGTAATTATTTTTGGGATTATATTTCCAGAGTATTTTAACTACTACAAGGGATCACTTGGATATTACCTTATAAGTTACCTAGCAGGTAGTTCCATAGCCTTGCTAGTCCTTGGTAGAACTAAGCTGATTGATATACTATTTTCCAAAGAGTAGGGGGATTAAGATGGGTTTATTAAAAGTTGAAAATGTTTCATATAGTTATCAGAGTCAATATCAGAAAGTTGAAGCTGTAAGGAATGTTAGTTTAGAGCTAGAGCAGGGTAAAGTATATGCTATTATTGGTAAATCAGGATCAGGAAAGTCCACATTGCTTACTTTAATGGCAGGTCTAGCTTTTCCTGAAGAAGGAGATATCTTATATGGCGGAGAGTCCATACGAAGCCTTAAACTTGAGGAATATAGAAGAGACAAGGCGTCGGTTATTTACCAGACATTTAATTTGTTTCCATTAATGACAGTTATTGAAAATGTTATATATCCTTTAGAACTAAAAGGGGTGAAACATAGTAATGCTAGAGATATAGCAAAAAAGCATCTTGAAAGTGTGGGCTTAGGTGAGGAATATTATAGAAGATTTCCAAACATGCTCTCAGGTGGGGAAAGACAGAGGGTGGCAATTGCAAGAGCCTTGGCAACAGGATCAAAGCTAATGCTTGCTGACGAGCCTACAGGTAACCTGGATGTAGCAAATGGAGACCTTGTAGTTAAGTTACTTATTGACCTAGCTCACAAGGATAACTTGGCAGTTGTTATAGTTACCCACGATCTTTCCATAGCTAAAAAAGCAGACTTGGTATTCGAGATGCAGGACGGTAGATTAACACAAATGTAACTTTATCACTGAGGATTGTAAAATTATATGATATTTTATAATCATATAATAAAGAAGGTGGTAAAAACATGGCTAAAAGAGTTGCTAAGCTGCAAAAAGACTTATGTGTGGCATGTGGGACCTGTGTAAAAGTATGTCCTAAAAATGCCATATCAATTTATAAGGGTAAATATGCTCAAGTAGATGAAAGTAAATGTATTGGCTGTAGTTTATGTGCTAAAGAATGTCCAGCCTCCATAATTACAATAAAGACAAAGGAGGTAGTGGCATGAAAAAACCATGGTATGAATACATGTGGATCATATCAGTCTTATACTTAATACTAGGCTTTTTTAATATATTATTTGCCTGGTTAGGTATGTTTTGCTTCATAATACCATTATTAATATCTGTAATAAAAGGTAACAAGTCATACTGCAATAAATACTGCGGTAGGGGACAGATGCTCACATGGCTAGGAAAAAAAATTGGAATATCAAGAAAGAAACCAATGCCACGCTGGATGACAAAGAAATGGTTCAGATACGGCTTTTTAGCATTTTTTATGATAATGTTCGCACAGATGATATTTGTAACCTTCTTGGTCTTTAAGGATGTAAGGGGACTTTCAGAGACAGTAAAGCTTTTATGGACATTTAAAATACCCTGGAGCTTTGCTTATAAGGTTACTGGCCTTCCCCTATGGATATCACAGTTTGCATTTGGATTTTATAGTGTAATGCTAACCTCAACAATACTAGGTATAATCACCAATATATTATTTAAGCCTAGATCATGGTGTATCTATTGTCCAATGGGTACAATGACACAGCTTATCTGTGAAATAAAAGACAAATCTTGATTTAACTATAAATGGTGTCAGGTCATTTCAACCTGACACCTTATTTTAATGTTCGGAACGTTCAGCATGTTCGGCATCTTCTTTAGTAAGGTGAATGGTACCATGGGGATGATTAGGTGGTGCATAAATAGAATATAACTTAATAGGTTTATTACCGGTATTTATTAGATTATGCCATTTACCAGCAGGTATGATGAAAATATAGTCATCATAAACTTTCTTAATATAATCTAAGTTGTCGCTATGATCACCCATCATAACAATTCCTTGTCCCTGCTCGATTCGAATAAATTGATCCACATCAGGGTGCATCTCTAAACCTATATCATCATTAACATCAATGCTCATAATAGTAAGCTGCAGATATGTTCCTGTCCACAGGGCTGTACGGAAGGTATCATTTTGAAGAGTTGCTTCATTAATATTTATTGTAAATGGATCTGGTCCATAATCTTTTAGCCTACGATATAAGTTCTTATTATAGTAATATCTAGGTTTGCTATGTCTATGAGGATTACATATTCTTTTATTCGGTCTATTATTAAACAACATAGCCAATAGTCCTTTCATATATATTCTCATAATATTATATGAACGGTGCCAGGTACCGGTGTCAAAATTGTAAACAAAATGTGAACGGTGTCAGGCACCTGATTTTAGGATTGCATCAAGGCAGAAGATTTTGTATTATAATGAACGGTGTCAGGTACCGGTGTCAATAATGTTAAGTATAGTTTGAAATTTCAATTTACAATAACTTTATAGCAATTAATTTACACACTAATTTACCTAATAAATTAAAATGACTTGACAATTAATATAAAATAATTATAATTACAGAAAACAAATATTTATGGAAAAATTCTATGCTATATTCATTATGGTCTTAGGTTAAAGTTTATCTCTATATCTATTTATATAATTAAGTAAAGGCAGGAATAGAGAAAAATAATATATAAAAAGGAGTATTACAATGCTTACATTATTATTTTCAAAAAATAATAATAAGGATAATTACGGAGCTAATGGGGCTGCGTCTGATTTGGATACTCAAAAATTTATAATTTTATATATGCATCGGTATATATTGCCTAAGGTATAATTTAAAAATAACTGAATTTGTATTTAATTAGCCGGTGTTTGTAATAGCAGACACCGGTTTTTATATATAAAAATAAAAAAGGAGTGAAAAGATGGACTATATTAAAGAGAACACAGATATTATCAAATCCTATTATGACAATGATGCTATGATGGAATGGGAGAGAACTAATGAAAGTCGAATTGAGTATATTATCACAAGAAAGATGCTCAGTCAGTATATCAAACCTGGGGAAAAGGTGTTTGATATAGGCGGTGGTCCAGGTAGGTATTCAACATGGCTTGCGTCACAGGGATGCCATGTAACACTTTTTGATTTATCTGAGGAAAATATCGAATTTGCAAAAGCTAAAGCAAAGGAATTAGATTTGCCCCTTAAGACTATCTGCGGAAACGCTTTGGATGAAAGTTTGTACCCAGATGAGAAATTTGACCATATTTTAGTTATGGGTCCGATGTATCATCTGTTTAATGAAAAAGACAGGAGAAAAGTAATAGATAACGCCTTATTACATTTAAAAAAGGGCGGTAAAATATACATAGCATTTATCAATCTTTTTGCAGGGGTCTTATATTACCTTGACCAAGAAAAAGATGGATTTAAGAGGCAACTTGAAGTGGATCCTGTATACGGAAAATGCCTGATAGATAATATTGGTTGGAACGGAATGGCATTTACAGAGGCAAGGTTTGAAGCCATACCAGAAATAAAGAGGTTCTGTAACTCATTTGGATTAAAGAAAGTAACATTATTTGGCCAGGAAGGTTTTTTGGGAACCTATGTAGCTCAAGTGGAATCATTAGAGGAGCCTCACAGGAGTCTGTATATCGATTACGCATATAAAATGTGCCAGCTAGAAGATTACCTGTCCATGTCATCTCATATCATGTATGTGGGAGAAATGTAAAGTGTGCCAGGTACCGGTGTCAAAATTGTAAACAAAATGTGAACGGTGTCAGGCACCTGATTTTAAAATGTGAACGGTGTCAGGCACCTGATTTTAGGATTGCATCAAGGCAGAAGATTTTGTATTATAATATAAGATGTATTGAAGAACTAGCAAATTCAATGAATGTTTTTACATAAGCAAATAATACAGAAAGATGGTAGGCATATGAATTTAAAAGTTACTTATCTAGCACACAGTGGTTTTTTATTAGAATGGGACAATTGTTATTGGTTATTTGACTACTATAAAGGTGAGCTTAATAACCTTGATAAAGAAAAGAAGCTTATAGTATTTGTTAGCCATGGTCATTATGATCATTTTAATAAGCATATATTTCATCTGGAAATTGAACACCCTAATATACAGTATTTCATCTCATCTGATATTAAGCTCTCTGAAAAAGATGTTAGTGATTATGGTATTACAGGGGAATTAAGTAGAAAGATCCAAGTTGTTAAGCCTTCACTGGAATATGATGCAAATGATAACCATGGTAATAAGATTAATATAAAAACACTTAAATCTACAGATAAAGGTGTTGCTTATGTTTTAAGCTATCTTGGAAAAACCATATATCATGCAGGGGACTTACATCTTTGGGTTTGGAAGGAAGATGATAAGCAGTCCAACAATAATATGACAGCCAGATTTAACAAGGAAATGGATATAATCAAAAACCAATTTATAGATGTGGCTTTTGCCCCCTTAGATCCTCGGCAAGAAGAATGGTATCATCTAGGTATGGATGCTTTTCTTGAAACTACTTCAGTTAAATATGTATTTCCTATGCATTTTTGGAATAAGCCTGAAATCATACAAAAATATAAAGACTATAGGAAAGACCGAAAGGAAGACCATAGTAGGGAAAGTGATAATGATACAAAAGTAATTGATGTTGAAAGGAATGGGCAGACTTGGACAATAGAACTATAGAACCCATTGCAAGAATCCATACTGATTTTCCTGAGAAATTTGGAATACCAAGACAAAGTGGTATAGTAGAAGCCTTAAAAGGGGTTATTGTGTTTGAACCAAAGTATCGTAATCCTGATTCACTAAGAGGATTGGAGGGTTTTTCTCATATTTGGCTAATATGGGGCTTTATCAATACGAACAGGGATAAGTGGTCCCCTATGGTGAAGCCTCCTCGCCTGGGAGGCAATACACGAAAAGGTGTATTTGCAACCCGTTCACCTAATCGCCCCAATGGACTTGGTTTATCCTCGGTTAAGTTGGATAAGATAGAAGAGCATATGAAATACGGTCCTATCCTTCATGTATCTGGAATAGATCTTATGGATCAGACATCCATATATGATATTAAACCCTATATATCTTACTCAGACAGTCATCCTGAGGCAGTTGATGGCTTCGTAGAAGAGGTTAATAATATAAAGCTTCAGGTAGAATTTAGTGATGAGCTAAAAAGTATGATTCCGAAAGAACACCATCAGGCACTTATAGGAGTACTGGAACAAGATCCTAGACCTTCATATCACCATGATCCTGATAGAATATATGGTTTTTATTTTGCAGGATATAATGTAAGATTCCAGGTTCAGGGTAAGAAGATAAGAGTATATGATATAAACAAATTATAACAATAAAGATAAAATAAAAATAAGGTAGCTAATTTCTCATATTACTAATAAGAAATTAGCTGCCATTTTAGCAAAACATAATAAACCAATAATTATTGTTTTATCAAGCTATACATTGTAAATGATGTGATATTTACCATAGGATATCCGCCTGCACTGTCCTTTTCAAAGGATATTATATAATCACTTTTTGAAGTTAGGCCACTATCAGCATTACCATCAATAACTAAGCCTTCAGGAAATAATACAAGATAGACACCATCCCCTTCATTAAGACTCATGGTAGCATTCTCAATATCACATCCATAGCTACCGTAGTGTTTATTATTTTCGTCCTTACTAGAGTTACTATACCATGCATAAGTACCGTCTTCATTAAGTACAAGATATCCAGCAGAACTTAAATCCCATTCACCAACTAAGAATTCCTTAGCCTTTTCTTCCTTTTCGATATTATCTATCTCTTCTACAACTATATCTGCCATGAATTTTTCCGCTTCTTTAAATCCAGAATCAAAATTATCTAGAGTAGATGTGAAGGAAATAGAAGCGGCATTATAATATTTCCCATAAAATCTTTGATATACCTTATATACAGTAGAACCATCTTTATAATGGTATCCATATTCGTACCAACTTGTATTATTTATCATAATTTCATTTGGCTCTAAGTAAACCTCAAAGTCATCACTAGAAGAGACAATTTCTTTAACAAATGAAATCATCACTAATGGATGTTGATATGTACTTTCCTGGGATACGTTAATACTAATAGTGTTACCAGCCTTATTTATAAATTCAAGAGGAGAATTCTCCCCTGTACCCTCAACTTTTTCCCATACCTTTGCATTGTAATTTAAGGACAAATTACCTATATTGAGTGTTTGATTACCCTTACTGCAAGCGGTAAATAATAATATTAGTGCCATTACTATTAATCCTTGAAATGTCTTTTTCATAATTAGTTACCTTCTCTTTCTTATTATGTAAAATCTAGATTATTGTATTTAATGTTACACCTAAATTCAAAAAATTACAATCCTAATAAGTATTAATAAGTTCTTTTATGTATTCAAGTCTATGTGTATCCTAAAATATGATATTAGATATAAATCCTAGGTTTTAGGGAATAATTCTTACTATATTATTGAATAGGAGGATAAATTATGATATTATAATAAATATAAATTAGTATTATCATAATTTGTACATAATAAGAAATTGATCATGTGTGTTCCAAATTACTCAGGAAAAGGAGAAATTACTATGGCAAAATATGAGATGAAACCGGAATATTATACTGGAATTAAATTTATTGATGAAGAACATGAAAAGTTATTTGATATTGCAAGTAGGGCATATGACTTACTAATGAATGAGTTCATACCTGATAAGTATGACTATATTATGGAAGTTATAGATGAGTTAAAGGATTATACAAAATATCACTTTGATCATGAAGAGGCCTATATGAGTAATATTAAATATAGGAGACTCTTATCACAAAAAGTTGCACATGATGATTTCATTGAGAAAATAAATGAATATGATTCAGAGGTAGTAGATGAAAATCAAAAAGAGTCATTATTAGAATTACTAGAGTTTTTAACCACATGGCTAATTGAACACATTTATAAACAAGATAAGCTAATAGCAGATACAGAATAAAACTGCTTGAATCTATCAGAATATATACCGCTTTGGTTTAATACCTAAGCGGTTATTTTCTATGGAAAAGCAATTAAGATATTGATATAATGTTATTACTTTAAATGTGATGGAATATGCTTTAGCAAAGTAATCACATTAAAAAGATATTAATATACTAGTAATATATTTAGATAACATTTATAGAGACATTAAATTTGCACAGATATAAGGGAGGAAAACACGTGGGAAATACGATTGTAATTGGTGTGTCTGGTGGTTCTGCATCAGGTAAGACAACCGTTGCCAACAGAATAAAAGAGTCATTTATGGATAATGTAGAGCTATTAAGTCAGGATTTTTATTACCTTCCTTATGACAATCTTACATTTGAGGAAAGAGTGAAATTAAATTATGACCATCCAAATGCCTTAGATACCCAAAGACTAATTGATGATATTAGTTGGCTAAAGGAAGGCAAGGCCATAAATAGGCCAGTTTATTCTTATACTGAGTACACCAGACTGTCTGAAACTGTACTTGTAAAACCATCTAAAGTAATAATTGTTGAAGGATTTATGATTTTTGAAAATGTAAAACTAAGGCAGTTAATGGATATAAAAATATTTGTAGACACAGATGCTGATGAAAGACTTATTCGTCGCATAGAAAGAGATGTTAAAGAGCGAGGCAGAACCCTGGAATCAGTAATAAATCAATATATAACAACAGTAAAGCCCATGCATGATCAATTTGTTGAGCCCTATAAGAAATATGCTGATCTTATAATACCAAGGGGTGGCCTAAATGAGATAGCTATTGATATGCTTATTCACAAAATCAAATCAATCGTTGAAGGATAATAGTAAACTATTAACAACTAGGGTGGTTTTAAGAATTAGCCTTGTGACCATAACATATAATTAAATAATAACAACATTAAGGATTTCATAATGGAAGAACAAGAATATTATACATTTAGTGAATATATGCGTAAGGATCAGGACCTGTTATCGCCATCTGCAGAAGATTATGTAGAGATGATATATAGACAATCTAAAGAACAAGGATTCACAAGGGTAATTGATCTGGCCACCGCATTAAATGTACAACCTCCTTCAGTTACAAAGATGGTTCAAAAACTATCCGAAATGAATCTAATTAAATACGAAAAATACGGTGTTATTAGGCTAGAAGATGAAGGTAAGGCCTTAGGAAATGTGCTTCTTAATAGACATAATAGGATTATGGAGTTTTTAAAACTATTAGATATAAAGGAAGGGCTACTTGCTGAAACAGAAAAAATGGAACATACCATAAATGGAGAAATACTTTCTGGAATAGGCGATTTGGTAGATTTTTTTATTGACAATCCACAGTCATTAGATAAGTTTAATCAATACCGCAGAAGTAGAGATGAGAAATAGATTATTAGGTTGAAGATAGTTATCCCCAACCTAATAATCTAAATATTAAGGTGGTAAACATGCAAAGTACAATACCTACTCCAGTTGGTATAATAGCTGATAGGGCAGTCCATTTAAATGAATTGGTTTCCTTCTTTATAGTTATTAATGTTGTTGCACAGGGCCAGTGAAGTAGGCAAAAAAGCATAGTATTTAGGGCTGTAAGGTAGGTCCAACCATTATCAAGGAGTATGGATTTTAAAGAATCAAGATTATTAAGTTCAACCATGGCACCAGTTGATAGGTAGGACATAAGTAAGATGGGTAGAACTATTTCATTTGCCGGAAGCCCTAGGATAAATGCCATTAGGATAAATCCGTCTAGACCAATTAAATTGGCAGCAGGATCAAGAAATGTTGCCACATGGCCTATTATACTCATATTATCTATATATACATTGCCTAGAATCCATGTAATGGCTCCGGCAGGGGCAGCTACTATAACAGCTCTCCACAATACGAATAAGGTTCTATCTATAAGGGAGGTATAAAGTACCCTTCCCACTTTTGGTATACGGTAAGGAGGGAGCTCCAGAGTAAATGTGGAGGGGACTCCCCTTAGAAGGGTCTTAGATAAAAGATAAGAGAGCAATAAGGTTATAGCTATTCCAAGTACTATAAGTCCTGTAACTGTAAGAACAGGTAAAAAACCATAGGCAAAACCTTCTTTGGTCACTAAAAATATAGTAGAAATAGCTATTAATGAAGGAAATCTACCATTACAAGGAACAAAATTATTAGTAATTGTGGCAATAAGCTTCTCCCTAGGGGAATCAATAATTCTACATGCGATAATACCTGCGGCATTACATCCAAAGCCCATGCACATTGTTAAGCATTGTTTTCCATGGGCGCAGGCCTTTTTAAAGTAGTGATCCATGTTAAAAGCCACTCTTGGAAGATATCCTAAGTCCTCTAATATTGTAAAGAGAGGAAAGAATATAGCCATAGGAGGTAGCATAACCGATATGACCCACGAAAGGGTTCTATATATACCCAGTACTACCAGGCCATAAAGCCAGCCTGGTGAATTTATCTGATTAAAGAGCATGGTCAACCTGATTTCAAGCCTAAAGAACAAATCCGATAGAAGGGCAGAAGGATAATTAGCCCCTGATATAGTAATCCATAATATTATGGCTAGTGTTAAAAGCATTAAGGGGATTCCAAATTTTTTGGAAGTAACATAATTATCAATAATTCTATCACGGTTTATTTTTTTAGGATTTGATTTGACATATTTGTCTGTTACTTCTTGGGCTTTATTATAGATGGTTGAAGCTATGGAATCCCTAATAGATTGTTTGTCTTTGCATATATCTATCTCATTAAGGATACTACTGATTTCTTCCATATCATCCCCGCTTATAATTTCCCTCAGGGACTCTATCAGTTTCCTGTCTCCATCAAGCATCCTAAGTGCCAGCCATCTAGTATTAATATTATCATTATATTTTTCTAATAAAGGCCTAAGTCTTATAATGGCTTCTTCTATTTCCTTTTCGTAATATAAAGTCTTAGGATTTGAAGAAATCTTATGGGTTATAAGATTGTATATTGTGGCTTTTAAATCATCTATTCCTATATCATTTCTTGCAGCACAAAGAACAACAGGAAGTCCCAGTTCCATTTCCAAGCCCTTGGCATCAATTTCAATCTTTTTCTTTTTTGCTTCATCTATTAGATTAATACATAAGACTACTTGATCTCTTAATTCCATTATTTGAAATACAAGGTTTAAATTTCTCTCAAGGCAGGTTCCATCAGTAACAACAATTACAGCATCTGAGTTACCAAAACATATAAAATCTCTTGCAACTTCTTCTTCCACAGAAGATGAGAACAAGGAGTATGTTCCAGGAAGATCAACGAGAATAAACTCCTTATCTAAGTGATTAAAGGAACCTCTTGCATTGACCACTGTTTTGCCAGGCCAGTTGCCTGTATGCTGATGTAGGCCAGTGAGAGAGTTAAATACAGTGCTTTTGCCAGTATTAGGATTACCAGCTAAGGCTATAACATATTGCCCCTCTTTCTTATCAATATGGAATATATCAGATAAAGCTGAGTTTTGTGTAGATTGAAAAGTTAAACCCATAAGAACCTCCATAACCCAAATTAAAAAATATTATTAAAATTTTAAAAATTATTGAATTGCAACCAAAGAAGCTTCTTCATTCCTAAGTGCAATCATTGCCCCCCTAATATTAAACACAGTAGGATCACCAGATGGCCCTTTTCTAATAACTTCAACTTTAGCACCTTTAGTTAATCCAAGAGCCAACATCCTTTCTCTTAGGCTACCTGTTGATGACAAATCTTTTACTGTAACAACGCTACCAACTGAAGCGGTATGAAGCTTTAACATAATATTCCTCCTATATATCAAATAAACTTAGTTGTATTTAAAAAACTTAGCGTAAGCTAATATCATAATATGATTTAATGCTATTTAAGTTCGTATTTCTATAAATTAAAAGAACCCCACTTATGACAGTTGAGGTTCTTAGAAAGAAATCAAGATTCTTTACTTAAGCTAATTTAAACTGAATAAAATCAATCTAAAAACTTTGAATTTCTTTAATTATCTTGTCAAATATAGAATCCACCTTTGAAAAATCCATAGCTTCAACATAGAAGGCTTCCAAGTCATCGTGGAGAAGCTTTGCTCTTTCAATATGTTTACTGGCTGTAGTTATAAGTTCCTTGGCCATATCAAGATGTAAGTTCATCTGTTCATTCTCCATATTAGGTATGGGTTTGAATACATCTTCTAAAACTTCTTGATTATCAGCCTTAGTATTATGAAATACATTGGCAGTTGTTATTGCAATACCTGCCTTAGGAAAAATCAAATGGTCAATCTTATCTGGTGTTCTAATAGAACAATAACATGTAATTTGCTCAAGGCCTAAGTTCTTGGCAGCCCTATTTATCTTAGATAATATAAGGGCAGAAGCAGAGCCCCATTTATCAGGTATAACATATTGCTTGGTGGTAAGAGCTGATATAGTATTAGCAAAAAAGACAGTTTCTCCAACAGATACTGCACTTAGAAGCCTCTTTTTTTCCTTGCCTTTCTTAGAATCTTTTAGTTCTTTAATAATTTCCTGGGTGAAGTCGTTAACAGTATCATGATTAATAAAAGGATTTGCCATTATCATATTATTATCAAGAAGGGCAGAGGCAGATTTAATACAGGAACTAGCCATCTTATGGCAAGTGGATATAATATTACTTAGAGCTATAATTTCATTTTTCTTGCCAAGTAGTTTCTTATCATCCCAGCATTCTGCCATATTAATTATGAGATCATATGCTCCTGGGTATATGGGATCCATGGTATGAGGAGATGTACCATCAACCATGGAAATTTTACTGTCGTAATCAATAAATGCATCTAGGGATTTAGGATCACTGGCACAGTGGATGTATTCCAAATTATGATCTTTAGCCTGTAGTTGTTTTATAACCCTTTTCATCAAGGAACTTTTTCCGCTACCTGGCCCCCCTTTAATTATATAGAGTCGATTTCCATCTATGGGACTTTGAAGTTCATCAAATAAAGAATAAAAACCTCTTTTTGTATTACTACCTAATAAGAACTTTACTTTATTATTAGACATATTTATCACCTCATATTTATATTATTTGTAAAAATATCAAATGCGACTAGATTATATATACATATTAATTATACCAAAGATAAAAGTTTTTGATGTAATTTTGACACATTATTTTAATATTATATTCGTTAAGTGATTGGTCTGATTTATAAAATAATTAATTAGGCAGATTTGCTTCAAGAAGGTATATTACCTTGCATATGATTATAAAAGATGCTATGCTCAAAAAAGATTATTTGAGATGTAAAATTACATTGTGGAGGTAGTATAGATATGTTAGAAGTTATAAAAGCAATTATATTAGGTATCGTTGAAGGAATTACTGAATGGCTTCCAATCAGTAGCACAGGACATATGATTTTAGTTGAAAAATTTGTTGAAATGGATGCATCAGCTGATTTTATGGAAATGTTTCGTGTGGTCATACAACTAGGTGCCATACTGGCTGTTGTTTTATTATACTTTAACAAATTAAATCCTTTCTCATTCAAGAAATCAAGACAAGAGAAGATGGATACTATGAGTATCTGGTATAAAGTAGTGGTTGGTGTATTACCTGCAGGAATCTTGGGAGTTTTACTTGACGATTGGTTTGACAAGCATTTTTATAACTACATAATGGTTTCTGTTATGCTTATAGTATATGGAGTATTATTTTTAATTGTTGAAGATAAGAACAAAGAAAAATCATCAAGTATTAATAGTTTTAATGACTTGTCTTATAAAACTGCTTTATTAGTAGGTGTATTTCAGGTACTTGCATTAATACCAGGAACATCAAGGTCAGGAGTAACTATTCTAGGTGCTATAGTTCTTGGATGTTCTAGATCTATAGCAGCTGAATACTCATTCTTTTTATCCATACCAGTAATGTTCGGTGCAAGTGCATTAAAATTAGTTAAATTTGGTTTTAGTTTTTCGCCTATGGAAGCAGCTGTATTAATAACAGGTATGTTAGTAGCATTTGTAGTATCAATCATAGCTATTAAGTTCTTGATGAGTTATATAAAAGGCAATGACTTTAAGGTCTTTGGTTGGTATAGAATTGCCTTAGGTATTATAGTACTGGCTTATTTTATGCTTGCCTAATAATGAGAAGAAAGATAATGGTAATAAATTAAGTACAAAAATAAAAATATCAACTGGAAAACCATGGTTTTTTTAGTTAATATTTACTTATATTGTCTAATATAATTAATTGTAAATAACTTGCAAATAATTTGACCTAATATAAGTGAAGATGATTATTAGTTAAAAGGTGAAGTTATGGAAAAGAAAAAATTAATAATATACGGAATCTCTATAGTGCTAGCCATTGGAATTCTTATATTTATAGTTAAACTTACGGTTAATCTACTAGATGATTCACAAAATAAAAATGACCAAATAACAACCGATACTCATAATAATGATATATCAGATTCAGATACAGGGGATATAGGTGAAGAAGATATAGAGGATTTACCAGAAGATGATACTAATGGATTAAATGATCAAATAAAAGATGATATAAATGATGAGTCCAATAAAGATACAAGTAATGATAATCCAGATAATATAAATAACCATGTAGACAAAGATAATGACGCTACAGATATACCTACGGTTAGCCCTACACCTATAGTGGATATAGAAGAGCCAGCAGCTGACCCTCAAGATCCAATAAAAAAACCAGATAATAATTCTGATGGGGTGGTAGTGGACATCGAAGAAATAGAAAAGCCTAAAAATGAGACTGATGATATAAGTTATGGAATAGATGTGGCAAAATGGCAAGGTGTAATTGACTGGTCAAAGGTTAAAGAGGCAGGAGTAGACTTTGCCATGATACGTATAGGCTATAGGACTCAGGTTGATGGTAAAATCATAGAGGATCCTTACGCCAAATACAATTTACAGCAGGGGCAAAAACATGGAATAAAACTGGGGGTATATTTCTTCTCAACAGCAGTTAATGAGAAGGAAGTGAAAGAAGAAGCTAAGTGGGTTACTAAATATATAGCACCTTATAAGATAACCTATCCAGTAGCATTTAACTGTGAAGGATTTACCAATCCTGATAATAGGCAGTATGGAATGACTAAAGATGAAAGATCTAAATTAGCCATATTATTTTTGGATTATATGAAGGATAAGGGATATGTACCAATGTTCTATGGACCCAAAAGTGAGCTTGAGGACAGCAGAGATTGGGATACAGAGGAACTTTCTAAAAGATATAAGATATGGCTTGCCCATTATCCTGATTCTATTGACCAAAATAATATGAAATCATCTTATTCTGGAACTTATGATATGTGGCAATATACAAGTAAAGGATCAGTGCCTGGGATTAAGGGGGAAGTTGATTTTAATATAGCATATTTTGGATATGATACTTATGCAGATCCCAAGGAAGATAAAAGTGAAAAAGAGGTTATTGCAGATCCTGGGGCCTTAATAAATTTTAAAGAAGTTAATGAAAAAGTAACAGCCAAAGAGATAACAAATTTAAGAGATAAGCCTAGCTTAGACAGTGATAGCAAAGTGGTCTATGGACTGGAATATGGTGATACAGCTATCAGAACTGGAATAGGTGATAATGGTTGGTCTAGGGTTGAATATAAAGGGAAGATATTATATGCCGTTACTAGTTACTTAACTACAGATTTGAATTATCAAGAAAATAATAAGCCTACAGTGGACAATCCTGAGATAGGCATAACATTTTCAGAGGTTAAGGAGAAAGTAACAGCCAAGATAATAACCAATTTAAGACTTGTTCCTAGTGCTGATGGAGATGATACAATAGTTACATCCTTAGAAAATGGTGATATTGCAATTCGTACAGGAATTGGTAGTAATGGTTGGTCCAGAGTTGAATATGAAGGGCAAATTTTATATGCAGTATCAAATTATTTGGAGATTGTAGAAGATGACTAGTTAGGAAAATAGCAGAAGGGAAGGGTTTATGAATAAAATACAAAAAAGCATCCCGGAACGTAAATTATGGGCACAATTTGATGCTTTACAGCTGGGCTCTGGTTGGGATGAAAAAGATATTACAAAGCCACAGATTTTAATCGAAGATGTGTATGGAGATAGTCATCCTGGAAGTGTTCATCTTAATGACTTAACCCAACAAGCAAAATACGGAGTCTTTGAATGTGGTGGTTATCCAGCAGAGTTTCATGCAACTGATATTTGTGATGGATGTGCACAAGGCCATGACGGAATGAACTATATTCTGGCATCGAGAGAAGCTATATGCGATATGGTTGAACTTCATGGTTCTGCAACTCCTTGGGACGGGCTTATACTTACATCCTCATGTGACAAATCCATACCGGCACATCTTAAAGCAGCGGCAAGGCTTGATATACCATCCATATTCATTCCTGGTGGAAGCATGAGGCCAAGTCCCTATATGTCTACATCAATGAGGGCAGGAGACATTTCCTTAAGACAGAAAAGAGAAGGACAGATATCAGATGATGAAGTTAGAGATTATAAATTAACTGGATGTCCCTCTTATGGAGCATGTGCCTTTTTAGGAACTGCATCTACTATGCAGTGTATGGCAGAAGCCCTTGGTATGGCACTTCCAGGTAGTGCACTAGCTCCTGCTACCATGAGAGATATCTTGCAGTATTCAAGGGATTCAGGAAGAAAGATAATGGAGCTGGTAAGTAAGGGTATAAGAGCCAGTATGATAATGACCAAGGAAGCATTCTATAATGCCTTTGTTATACATAGTGCAATTGGTGGATCTACTAATGCTATGATTCATATGCCCTCTATTGCCAGAGAACTGGGTATAATAATAGATCCTGATGAGATAGATGAGATTAATCATAAGATACCCCATCTTGGTAATGTTACACCTAGTGGAGCATATCCTACAGAAGCTTTTTGGTTTGCAGGAGGGATACCTATGGTTCAGATTTATCTTAAGGACTATCTGAACTTAGATGTTCTTACTGTTACAGGAAAAACCTTAGGAGAGAACTTAGAGGATTTACAAAAAGAGAATTTCTTTTATAGAAATCTTGGTTATCTAGAAAATTATGGACTTAAAAGAGATGATGTAATCTTTCATCCTGATGAAGCTCAGGAAAAAGGTTCGATCGCCGTATTAAAAGGAAATATTGCACCGGAGGGCTCGGTAGTAAAATACTCTGCATGTGATAAGAAACTATATGTATATAGAGGGCCTGCTAGGGTTTTTGATTCTGAAGAGGAAGCTCATAAGGCAGTAGTAAATGGAAATATAAATCCAGGTGATGTTATTGTAATTCGTTATGAAGGACCAAGAGGTTCTGGTATGCCTGAAATGTTTATGACTACAGAAGCAATTGTGTGCGATCCAAAACTTAATGGAACCGTTTCTTTAATTACTGATGGTAGATTTTCAGGGGCAACAAGAGGGGCAGCCATAGGTCATGTGTCACCAGAAGCGGCAGCAGGAGGACCTTTAGCATTTATACATGAGGGCGATATTATTGAATATGATATTACTAAACGTAAAATCAACTGTATTGGTATAGATGGAGAGATTCTAGATCAAGCAGAGATAGAGAAGATTTTTGCTACACGATCAAAGAAAGGAATTGTGCCAAGGCCAGCTAGGAAAGGTCTATTAAGGAGATACACTTCCCATGCTCTCTCGGCTATGGAAGGAGCAGGGTATTAGTATAAAAGAAACATCAAATCATATCTAACAGAAAGGAGATTACTTATGAAAGCACGATTTATAACTCCTGTGGTGACTGCTTTTGATAGCAATTACAATCTTGACACAGTAGCTAACCGAAAGATATGGGACTTTGTAATAGAAGGCGGCATAGACAGTATACTTCTTATGGGAAGCACCGGTGAATTTTTTGCTATGACTAGAGAGCAACGAAAAGAGCTGATTCTTTCTGCTAAAATGCATATTGCTGATAGGGTTCCCCTTATTGTAGGAACAGGATGCATGAGATTGGAAGATACAATTAAGTTAAGTCGGTTTGCTGTTAAAAATGGAGCGGATGGAATAATAGTTGTACCACCATTTTATTTCTCTTTATCTCAGGAAAGTCTAGAGAGTTATTTTGACGCAATTGCAGAAGAAGTCGATACAAGGATATATCTTTATAATTATCCTGAGCGGACAGGATGTGATTTGACACCAGAGCTAGTGCTAAGGCTCAAGAAAAAGCACCATAATATTGTAGGTTGCAAAGACACTGTTGTAGATTTTACCCATACTCGTAAGCTAATTGATACTATTCTTCCTGAATATCCGGATTTTGAGATATATTCTGGATATGATGATCACTTTGCCCGGAACGTTCTTAGTGGTGGTAGTGGTGTAATAGGGGGACTAACAAATGTAGCACCGGAGATAGGTTCTGGATGGGTTCAAGCCTTTATTGAAAATGATATTGAGAAGATCTCATATTATCAAAAACAGATGGATCTATTGGCGCAGTTTTTTGAATTTGGTGTACCATTTGTTCCTTTAGTAAAAAGAGCAATGAAACTAAGAGGGATACTAGTAGATGATATATCTACCCCACCTTTACAAAAGCCTACATCTGAGCAGAATAAGAAAATTAAAAAAATCCTTAGTAAAATTGATATGCTATAAAATTAAAAAGGAGCTTAACACTAATTAGTGTGACAGCCCCTTTTTTCTTATTCTATTTTGTATAATTATCAAAGTATCCCTGAACTAATACTATTGGTGTTCCTTTATCACCACTACCGGAGGTTAGATCACATAAGGAACCAATTAAGTCAGTTAGTTTTCTCGGTGTGGTTCCTTGAGATTCCATCTTACCAACTAGGTCATCATCTTTATTGTTAATAAAGTCGGAGATGGCTTTTTTTAATTCATCTCCCTTTAGATGGGCAAAATTATTGTCAGCTAGATATTTAAGTTTAATTTCATTTGGTTGACCTTCAAGACCTGATGTATAGGCAGGAGATACAACTGGATCTGCCAGTTCCCAAATCTTACCCATGGGATCTTTAAAAGCTCCGTCACCATATACCATAGCATCTACTTTCTTTCCTGTTTCCTCATAAATCTTTTGCTGGATACTATCTACAACATTTTGACAATCACGGGGAAATAGCTTTACAGTATCCTCAGTAGCTTTGTTATTTCCAAGTAGTCCATAGGTTTCATTATATCCACTTCCGTCTACAGGTTCAGTAAGAATGTCTTCTAAACCATAGATTGTTAAGGCACCTGCTTTGGTAAGAAGTTTCTTTGTTCGGCTTCTTGAATGTACATCGCAGCAAAGCACATGTTTTGTATGTTTTAGAATAGCACGACAGTCATTTGCAAGAATTATTTCTGCTTCACAACCTTCCGCTTCTATGATTTCTTTGTAGTGCTCAATATAATCTACCCCTGTAAAGGGATGTCTATAATATCCGATTAATTCTCGGTAAATATCCTCAGTAAGGACATCAGTCCATGGGTTAATACCTTTTTCATCTAAGGTATCTATGTCAGCCAAGTGGTTTCCAACTTCATCAGATGGATAACTAAGGAGTATGACAATCTTTTTTGCACCTCTTGCTATGCCTTTAAGGCAAGTGGAGAATCTATTTCTGCTTAGTATTGGAAATATTAAGCCAATATCTTTATCAGCAAACTTACTATTTATATCTTTAGCAATCTGATCCACAGAAGCATAGTTTCCCTGTGCACGGGCAACAACAGCCTCAGTAACAGCTATAATATCTCTATCATTTATATGGAACTTTTCTTGTCTAGCAGCAGCTAGAACACTGCTAACGACCACATCTACAATATCATCACCTTGACGGATTATAGGAGCACGAACTCCTCTTGATACGGTACCTATTAATCTTTCCATTTAATTCACTCCCATACAGTATACTTTGTCTTACTTATTTCATTATTAACAGTATAGCATTTTATATGACTTTAGTAAAACTAATAGTTATTATGCTTGATATAAGCAGAGGTTATAACGTATTAAAGGAGCTACTGTAAAGCAGCTCCTACAATGTCATTCTTATTTATTATCTTTGTATGGTTGTATGGTCTGGATTGTACCGTCTTCATTATATTTAATTTCTGTAAATTTAACTGAACGTCTGTGGTTAACACCACCGGATAATGAAGCGTCATGGTAGAAGAGATACCATTTACCCTTAAATTCAACGATTGAATGATGGGTAGTCCATCCGATAACTGGTTCTAAGATTCTTCCTCTGTATGTAAAAGGTCCTTTTGGATTATCGCTTGTAGCATATACAATATAATGGCTTGAACCTGTAGAATAGGAGAGATAGTAAGTTCCGTTGTATTTGTGCATCCAAGGTGCTTCAAAGAAACGTCTATCTTCATCACCTGCCAGTAGAGGTTTGCCATTCTCATCAAGAATCTTAACTTCCACAAGATCTTCTGCAAGAGTAAGCATATCATCATTCATCTCGGCAAGATATACTCCAATAGCCTCTTCTTCTGGGTCTTGCTGACCTGCATCTGGATCAAATGATCCTGTTTGCCATTTTTCTAATTGTCCGCCCCATAGGCCACCAACATAGAAATATGCCTTGTCGTCTTCGTCAACAAAAACTGCAGGGTCGATACTGAATGTTCCAGGCATATAATTAGGCTCTGGTGTAAAAGGACCTGCAGGGCTCTTACTGGTAGCAACACCAATTCTAAAGATTCCATCTTTATCTTTAGCAGGGAAGTAAAAATAATATGTACCATTCTTATAAGCTGCATCAGGTGCCCACATTTGTTGACTAACCCAAGGTACATCTTTCATATGAAGAACCTGGCCATGGTCTATTACAGGTGCATCTATATCATCCATAGAAAACACATGATAATCTTCCATAGCATATTGTGTACCCTCATCATCAACTACTGCATCATGGGGCAAATCGTGGGAAGGATAGATATAGATTTTACCTTCAAACACGTGAGCAGATGGATCAGCAGTGTAAATATGTGTTACTAAGGGTTCATTCTGTTTAGCACGTTTATTCATAAAATATTCTCCTTATCTGTAATTAGTTGGTTTGTTTACTAAGTTAATTATATCAAAATATAGTTAAAATACAAGATGATTTAACCACAAAAACACCGTATAAAATCATAATAAATCTTAAAAAATTAATAATAAATGGAATTATATATAAATAATAAAAAAACATAGATGATTATCGTTAATATTA
>JAAYNY010000151.1 GCA_012520635.1 Clostridiales bacterium
AGCTAACCATGCAACCTTAGCTATGCATACATTCCAGCATGAGCTTAACTTTAGTAGAATCAATGGCGTTCTTGGTAGTGTTGATGCTAATACTGGTGATCCTATGCTTGGTTGGGATACTGACCAGTTCCCTACTAACGTGTATGATACTACACTTGCAATGTATGAAATTCTTCTTAATGGTGGACTTGGTAAGGGTGGACTTAACTTCGACTCTAAAGTACGTCGTGCTTCCTTTGAAGATGACGATTTATTCTTAGCTTATATTGCAGGTATGGATACATTTGCAAAAGGCTTAAAGGTAGCAGCTAAACTTATTGAAGACAAAGTATTTGAGAACTTCAAGGCTGAAAGATATGCTAGCTATACAGAAGGAATCGGTAAGGATATTGTTGACGGTAAGGTAGGCTTCAAGGAATTAGAAGACTATGCATTAAAGAATAATGTTACTCCTAACAAATCTGGTAGACAAGAGATGTTAGAGAGCGTTCTAAACCAATATATTTTAGAAACAAAATAATTAAAGTTATTATAGATTATTAATCTAAAATAAAGAAAGAGCTGTATATATTGATATACAGCTCTTTTTGATTGTATCTAATGTACTGGTTATGTATTATTCTACGGTAATAACTCCAACAGGACAGTTATCGGCTGCCTCCTGAGCAGGTTCCTCTGAATCTTCAGGAACAGGGTTAGTATATACCTCAGCAAGTCCTTCATCATCCATTCTAAACACATCTGGACAAATCTGTGAACGTAGTTCGCATCCGATGCATCCATCGCGATCAATTGAAGCTCTCATAGTCATACCTCCATTATATATTTGATTTTAGTGTATTAGATTGGCTTATATAACACGGTGCCAATCATGGATAGTATAACATAGTGCCCCGCTTTTGTAACCTTAAAAGTTTGAATTTTTAATAATTAATTTAGATCTTATAGATAACATTATTACCTATTTATAAAATAAGATATTATTAAATTAGTAGTAAATATATTAAAAAAGGTTGAGATTTAGGCCATGTTATGGTATATATAAATATGTATCTTTATCAAAAATACAATAATGGAGGTATTTTATTATGAAGAAATATGAATGCTTAGCATGTGGTTACATTTATGATGAAGAAATAGGAGATCCAGATAACGGTGTAGCACCAGGAACCAAATGGGAAGATGTTCCCGAGGACTGGGTCTGCCCATTATGTGGAGTAGGTAAGGAAGAGTTTGAAGAAGTAAAATAAAGATTATTAATCAGGGTGTTGTTATGGCAGGGTATAATCCTACTAATGACAACACCCTATTAAATGGGAGGACATCAGTGTGAATCAGTTTTCTAGAACAGAGCTTTTATTTGGTGAAGAAGCTATGGAGAAATTGAAGAAGGCCAAAGTTGCAGTTTTTGGAATTGGCGGAGTAGGTAGTTTTACAGTTGAAGCACTTGTTCGAAGTGGTATAGGTCAACTGGATATTATAGATGATGATAAGGTATGTTTAACAAATTTAAATAGACAATTAATAGCTACAAGAAAGACCATAGGAAAATATAAGGTTGAGGTCATGAAAGAAAGGATACTGGAGATTAACCCAAAGGCAGAGGTGGTAATGCACCAGTGCTTTTTTACTTCAGAAACAGCAGGAGAGTTTGACTTTTCCCAGTATGATTATGTGGTAGATGCCATTGATACGGTATCAGGAAAGATTGAGTTGGCATTACGTTGCCAGGAGATGAATGTTCCAATTATAAGTTGTATGGGTGCTGGTAATAAGTTGGATCCTACAAGGTTTGAGGTGGCTGATATATATAAAACCTCAGTATGCCCACTGGCAAAGGTTATGAGAAGGGAACTTAAAGCCCGAGGTGTGAAAAAGCTAAAGGTAGTTTATTCTAAAGAACCTGCTATAAAGCCATTGGAGGATGAGACAAGTAACTGTAGAAATGCCTGCGTATGTCCACCAGGTACAGATAGAAAATGTACTGCCAAACGACAAATACCTGGTAGTGTATCCTTTGTCCCATCTGTTGCTGGACTTATCATAGCTGGTGAAGTAATTAAGGACGTAATCGGATATAGCAAGTAATATTCCCGCTTGTAATTAGATTCCAATTGATGTATATTCATAAATAACAAATAATTATACATTTACATTAAGGAAGGATGATTACAGTGGGAAAGATACCAACCAGAGAAGAAGCTTGGGAACTTCTATGTGAATTTAATGAAGATGAATTTCACCTAAAACACGCCAGAATTGTAGAAGGTGTAATGAAATATTTTGCTAGAGAGTTAGGACATGGAGAGGAAGAGTTCTGGGGAGTGGTAGGGCTCCTTCATGATCTTGATTTTGGCATGTATCCAGAGGAACATTGTATAAAAACAGAAGAAATCATGAGAGAACGGGGACTGGATGAAAGGCTTATTCATGCAGTTGTAAGCCATGGATATGGAATCTGTGTAGATGTAAAACCAGAACATGAGATGGAGAAAGTTCTCTTTGCAACAGATGAATTAACTGGATTAATTGGGGCAACTGCAATAATGCGTCCGTCAAAAAGTACTATGGACCTTGAAGTTTCTTCTGTACGTAAGAAATTTAAATCCCCAAAATTTGCAGCAGGTTGTTCTAGGGATGTTATAAGAGATGGTGCCGCTATGCTTGGCTGGGAACTGAATGATTTATTTGAAAGAACTATCCATGCACTTCGTGAGGTAGAAGAGACAACAGGTCTAGTATAAGAGTAAAAAGACTGAAATTTAATTGGGAGGATAGGTCGGAGAATTTTCCGACCTTTATATATATGATTGGTTTAGGTACATTAGGTAATATGGTATTTATACTTATAGGCTCTACTTTTGGTTTTCTACTTGGAGGTAGGTTAAAGCAAAGATATCAAGATACCATAATGAAGGCTCTTGGTCTTGCAGTAATGTTCATAGGTATTAGTGGAACATTAGAAGGACTACTTACTATAGAAGATAATACTATAAAAAGTACCAATATGATGCTTATGATTATATCCTTGGCAATAGGAGGCCTTATAGGTGAAGTCATAGATGTGGAAGAAAGACTGGACAAGGTGGGTCAATGGTTAAAAATAAAATTAAAGGTTAATCAGGACACCAATGAAGGCTTTGTAGAAGGCTTTGTCAATAGTTCATTATTATTTTGTGTAGGAGCGATGGCTATTATAGGCTCATTACGAGATGGACTTAATGGAGATCCGTCTATGCTGCTGGCAAAAGGATTTATTGACGGTGTTGTTGCTATCTTTTTTGCTTCCACTTTAGGCATAGGCGTATTTTTTTCAGTAATTCCAGTAGGACTATATCAGGGAATAATAACTATAGCTTCTGGCTTTATTGAGCCACTATTAAGCGAAAGATTAATACTTAATATTTCTTTTGTAGGTGGAATCCTTATATTTGCTATTGGAATAAATATGATCTTTGGGAAGAAGATTAAGACGGGAAATCTTCTGCCGGCTATATTAGTACCCATTGTATATGAAATAATATTAAAGTTTATATAATTTTATAATATAGTGATGATATTTGAAGACCCCTTTATTAGGTAAAATCCTAATAAAGGGGTTTTTAGTATAAAAGAACCATGGCATAGATTTGACAGCTTGTATAAAATGGAAAACGATGTCGTATTATGCATGTATGTTACAGCAATAAGTATAATTTGGGAAGGGGTTAAATATTAAATGAAAAGATCAATTAAAAAATCAATAGCTGTCTTGCTTATTATTGCAATAGTAGCAGGAATGATACCAGAGAGTTTACTTTATGCTTCAGCAGAAGAAGTAGAAACAACTAAAACTGCACTGGACTATACTATTTTCTCAGGAAGTAAGAGAGATGACTTTAGTTTTAGCTGTTGGAGATCAAACATATGGGGAGATGTTTATACAGGGGGGAGCTTTAATTATAGTGGCTCAGAACTGTACATACATGGAAATGTTGATGCAGGAGGAGTAATTAATACTAGTGGGTGGAAGACTGAGATTAAAAATCGTAATTCCAATGCCTCCACCATACCCATGCCTGATTTAGATAACATAATCCATGAGAATGCACAGCCATTTGACTACATAAGGGGAAGTAGAAGCTATAATGAGAATGACATTATTATTAATGAATCAATTAAAATAGAAGATGATATTAATTTTAGCGGCTCTAATTTTATGGGAGCTTGTTATATTATTGCAGGTGGAGATATTAACTATAATGTCAATACATTGAATCAACAGATTGATAATAAAGTATTAATCTATTCACAAGATGGAAATATAAGAATAAGCGGAAATGATATTACTATTAACGGAATTCTTTATGCACCAAATGGTAGCGTAGAACTAAATGTTAATACATTTAACTTAAATGGTCGTATTATTGCTGATAGGGTAACTTTCAGCGGAAGCCAATTTAATGTAAAAGGTGATTCACAAGACTTAGATCTAATAAAGAATAAGGCTATTACTAAAACTTATACTAGTGATCAAGATTTCTTAACAGGTGAATTGAATGGACTAAGTCTATCAGTTCCAAATCAACTTATTCTTGGAGACAAGATAGATAATCCTCTACAAGGAGAGGAAAAGGTCTATGGCAATATAGAAGAAAGTAATGGACTTAAGATAACCTCTGTAACTGATAAGAAGATATTAATGCCTAATAATGAAGATTTATTACTTACCTATGGCTTAAGTGGATTTGGAGAAGAAGAATCAAATCAAAATGCAGTTGACCTTGTCATAGTTATGGATTGTTCAGGTAGTATGCAAGGAACAAGAATAACCAATTCAAAAAATGCAGCTAAAGAAGTTGTAGGCAAGATGAAGTCTAATGACAGATGTGCAATTGTTCGTTTTACCAGTAGTGCTTATACAGTGCAAGGATTAAGCAATGATAAAGAAAGTCTTAATAATGCCATTGATTCTATTAATCCTTCAGGTTCAACAAGAATTTATTCAGGAATTAGTCAGGCCTTAGATATTCTTGAAAAAGAAAGTGAAGAAGAAAGGCAGAAGTTCATAATTCTACTTTCTGATGGTGAGGATAGTTATAGCTCTCAATCTATCAG
>JAAYNY010000152.1 GCA_012520635.1 Clostridiales bacterium
CTAGTGGTTGCATCTTCATTAAATTCCGTTACACAGTATATAATATGCCAACCATATTCTGTGGTTATGATATCACTGATTTCACCAGTCTTAAGATTAAAGGCTGCCTGTTCAAAAATATTGCCATATTCCTCAGGGGCTCCCCCTCTTCCAAAGGTATGCCCAATCACTTCAGCCTCTGAATTAGCTTCCGCCAGGGTATAGAAATCTTCTCCCTTTCTTGCCTTATCAAGCAGATTACTTATCTTATCAAAAGCATTTTGTCTCTTATCCATGGATAAAGGCACTCTCTCGCCTTCATCATCTAGTTCTGTTCCACTAACGAATATATGTTGTATGGTAATCTGTTTGGCTGTATGATCTGGTACATTAGTATCTACATCAATGGTTTTTGTTTCAAATACCTTTTCAGCTAGTATATTATCAGAATAAACCTCTTCCAAAAGTTCCTTACTTATCATGTAACGCTCTATATCCTCATCGGAAAGCCCCTTAAAGTGTTCCTCAGCATAAGCGGCAGCATCTGCCTTTTCTTCCGAAGATAGAACGATTCCCTCTTTGGCAGCCTCTTCACGGATAACCTTAAGCTGACTAATCTGCTTTATGACCTCTTCCTTAATATAGTCTCCAAAACTTTTGCCATCACCAAAGACATCCACATCCCAGATGCCCTTTCCATAATCCGTCTCATAATTTTCCTGAGCAGATTTAAGATAAATCATGGCTTCGTTATAATAGACCTTAACATCACCTACAAGAACAATCAGTTCCCCAGTATTAGACCGATCCCCATCTGTCTCCAGATCAGACTTAAGATAATAATAAGACATCTCTATAACACTATCTGTATCTATATCATAAGAAACATATAATTCACTTTCTGCATCACGATGGGTTTGGGTAATTGAATTCTTCTCTGAATCTATGGTCTTATTCTTTACATCTCCATAAATATCAGCAAGCTTCTTCTCTGCTTCATCCCTAGCCATTCCGATTCCAACACCAAAAATCTTATAATCAGTTTCTGCCCCTTCAAGTATGGTAATCGAGGCAATCTTATCCTTTGGTGCAATCAGCTGTAAGGAACCTTCTAATTTATACACTCCGTTACTGTCTTGCACCAGACTAGTTCTGGTCTTCCTCTCAAATGTATCAATGGTCTTTCCTTTATAATTAGTCAGTTCATAGTTAGACTCATCAACCCTGCATCCACTTAAAAATGGTATCATGACCAGAACAAGCAGTATAATTTTAATAATAGAATTAAACTTTATGTTAATTTTATCAAATATCTTCATATGGATTTCCATGCCTTTCATACAATCTTCCTGAGAAACTTCTCTAATCTAGTATATAATTAAGATATAGTATACCACATAGAAGCATTGTAGTTAAGCACTAAAATGTTGTCAAGCAAGAATTAATCTAATATATTTCTACTTAAAAACATATTTATTTACAATAATTGGCGGCATCTCTTAAAAAGGACTATGGGACCGAGTATTCTCCGTCCCTTCATCCCAGATTATAGTTTGCATTGCCACCAATTTTACTTACTTATATTCTACAATCCCTTCCAGCATGATGCTGTGATTGCAAATGGTTGTGTATCTAATTCCAGTGACTGCATAGAAGAACAAGTTACCCACCAGCCAAAACCACTTACTCTGTTTGAGTATGTATTAATACCTCTATACGTTGCACTATAACCAGAAACCGCCTTGGTAGTGAATATCGCTGTCTTATTACTGTTGCTATATGAAACTGTGATATTGGCAATTTTAGTAGGAACTGTAATAGAAGCATTCAAACCACCAGATGCTAGTTTCATCTCATTAATATGGTTAGCTATATATACTTTACTATCATTTACCCAGGAAGAGCTTGTTGCATCAAACACACCACCTGTTGACGCCCATATTCTGGCTTCAATATTAGCTACCTTTTTACCCATAATGTAAACATCTCTTTTAGCCGTGTCGTTCATGGCCATTGCAGAATTAGAGGTCATCAAAAGGCTACATATCACCATACAACAAGTTAATACTCTAAATATTTTCTTTTTCATTTTAAATTACTCCCTTCATATACGCTAAAAATGTATCCATGTTTTGTGAATATTTGATTTTGTACCAACATTACTAAATATGATGGAAATACAAACTAATCTATATATAATCTCCCATTGGGAAAATTATAACGTTTATCAGTTATAGTTACATTTTCTGTTACTAATAAGTTGCCCTCACCATCCAAAAATACATAAGACCCTTTGTTGCTGTCATAATATATGACTTCTTTTTCTTTTTCAGAGTAGTATAAAGTCTCTGAAGGAAATTTAGCATCTAAAACCTCATATTTTAACTCGTTATCAATAAGCAAAAGCTGATTTGGTTGATTCTTAATAAATCCAATCCCATAAAGCCTCTGATCCCCGATAAATATCTCTATATTCTCATATTGCTCAAACAAGGCCTTATCTACTGTCTTTAAGGATAAATCCAACAATTCAATAAGTACGTTGTGTTCATGATCAATTCCCACAACTACTATTTTGTCTGAAAATCTCTTTATCTTGTAAATCATAAAGTATTCCTCAAGATCTATATTTTGAATCTCATTTTGCCCTTCACCAAGTCTTGATATGGTATTATATCCGTATTGAACTATTATTTCCTTATCGTATTCCAAAAAGGATTTTATTTTATTACCGGCTAATTTACTAACTTCCTTAATATCACATGTTTTTTCAGAAAAATAATAATTACCTTCATCATTGCCAATTTTTTTATTTAAGTTGATTTCACCATTATTACAATTGAATTTTAATATGCTGCGTTCCAGAACATCCTCTTTCTCATCATGATAAAAAATCTTCATATCATTAAATAAATATATATTATTATCCACCTTATGGACTTCTTTCAAATAGGAAGCCTTTTTTAGCTTTAGTAAAGGAACCACCTCCGAATCATAAGTATAAGCCATAAGGTATTGACTGGAATAACCATCATCTCGCATTTCTTCATGTATGTAATAAAAACGAACCCTATCAGATGCTATCTTATTTATTCTTTTATAATCCTTTGTATTTAAAAGGCAAGCCGCCAACACAGCTGATATTAATATTAATAAAGATAACAATATAACTTTTTTCCTCATTGTAATACTCCCTCTATATATTTATTCCCTTAACCTCTTTTAGCTGATCTAATGGATTGATATTTCTAATCCTAATATATAAGCAGACATATAAGACCAAACATATTCCTACTGATGCTGTAGCATTCCTTATAAACATTTCCGCCATCTCAAAAGAAAACCATCTGATGGCAAGTAAAGGAATTATTCTTACCATTCTTATAACTATATCAACAGCCATCTTAAATAATACGGTCGCAAAGGCAGAGCTAAACAGCATATAAAATATTAGTTCAATAAATACAGATGTCGAAGCAAATAAAGATGAATATCCAATGACCTTCAAAACAGCTATTTCTTTAGTCCTCTTATTTACTCTTTCCATAACGAACAGCAGAAGTACAATTATTCCAAGCAGCATCAGAATATAGGAAGCAATCTTTATAATCTTAGTCTGAGAATCAACATTCTTAAGGGAGCTACGCAAAGACTTTTGTCTATATACAGTGTCAAGACCTAGTTGTTCTATCTTGGAAGATACATCATCTATATTACTGTCAGGGTTTATAATTACATCAAAGCCGTAAACATTGGAGCCTAGCTGCATTAAGTTTTGAATATCCTCCAATACACTGTTGATAACAAACAAGGATGCTGTATTCTGGTCTAGCTTAGTCTCATAAATACCAATCACCTCTAGGGGATATGGTTCTATATGAACTCCTCCATCTTCATTCTCTATTTCCAACATGAAGTTAACGGTTTTCCCCATCAGCTGTTTAAAATCAGTTGGGTTAGGCGAATCCTTTATAAAAATATCCGGCAAAACAATCCCATTTATTGAATCTTCTATTTTATCCTCAACAAAACTGAAACCCAGTGATTCGTCATATTCTTGCACCTTAGCTTGATATATAATTTTCTCGTTCTCATCTGCAAGCATCAAAGCCAAATTATAGTCTAAAACAACATTTTCTACATCGTCCATATTTAATATATACTCAATTTCATCCCCGCCTATATTCCTGTGCTGCAAGGTTGTAACCTTAATAAAATTGTTATCTTCAATATCTTTATACTCCTTCTCCACCATACTTATAAGATTAGCAGATATATACTTGACAACAGAAAATACAGATAATCCAATAGTCAATAGTATAATTGTAATAATTAACTTCTTATTCTTAAAACTGGTGTTTTTTAAGGACATTTGAAATAAATTCATACTTTCACCTCGGTTTTTATAATATTAAGATTACTCCTTAATGTAAGATATATGCTCAATAAGACATTTATCAAACTTCCACAAATCAAGGTAACAACCAATATATTCTTATATCCCTTGAAAAATGTTTTAATATCCAGGATAATATCCATATCAAATCCATAGTTTAATATCAAGAGCTCCAAGAATATACTACATATCATAACTATCATAGATAATATATATATAAGTAGATACTCTGCTAGCATCATTAAGGTAACTGTCCTTTTGCTATAGCCCAGAATTCTGATGATCCCAACATTTTGCTTTCGACTTCGAAATAGGAGCTTTAACAATTGTCCTGTAATAATAAACACTACACATATTAATACATAGAATAAAGCTTCAATAATATCATGCTCAGTTGCAATAAAGCTTTGCAACTTATCCCTCTCACTGTTTTGAGATTTTAAGCCGTACTTAAATAGCTCTTTTAGCATCAGCTCTGAATTTGTGACAGAATCAATATCTATAATTAATTCTTTAACAGGTAAGACTTCTGTGTCAATTTTCCAGAACCCGTCAACAAGATCCTCTGATATATGATTGGGTAAATCCTCATGATCTTGGTATATAATTTCCTTTGATTCAATAGCAATCTTATTTGCTTGATATGAGCATATCAGCTTCTCTGCATCAATTTTTGCTATGCACTCCTTAAGTGATTTCTGAAAAATCAGATCCGATACCGCATCAGACTCTGGAATTATTATAAATTCATAGCTCCCTAACGCCTCTTTGGAAACATTGTCAAATGAAAGAAATATATTAATCACTCTACTTGGTGTTACCTTTGTAATCCCGGATATATGCTTAACTTGTTCTATTATGTCAGGCTCTATGTAAGAATAATTTGATATACTGGATACTACTAACCGATTGTTGTCTATCCTTTTATTGCCACTATAACTTTCTTTAACCAAAGTAGCAATCATATAAAAGGAGCATGCTAATCCCAGAATTACAATTAATGATATAAGCTTATAATTTCCCTTTTTAAAATACAAACCCACCATTCTTAAGCCATTCATTACATAACTCCTGTTCTGCTCATATATTCCTTGTCCAACATAACAATTCGATCACTAATTTCCTTCATGTGTTCATCATGAGACACAATTACTATTGTCTTCCCCTCATTCCTCAGCTGCTCCAAGATACCTGAAACCTCTGAGGCTGTGTCTTTATCCAAGTTACCTGTTGGTTCATCTGCTAATATAATTTTACTATCATTAGCTAATGCCCTGGCTATGGCTACCCTCTGCTGCTGTCCTCCAGATAGAAGCTCCGGATAAGTTTCACCTTTATCTCCTATCTCTAATCTATCCAAAAGTTCCATAGCTATTTTTCTCTTTTCCTGATACGAGCCTCTTATATTCTTCATACCAATTACAACATTATCTACAGCCGTAAATTGCGGTATCAAATAAAACATCTGAAATATAAAGCCAATTTTTTTCGATCTATACTTGTCCAACTCTCTAGCACTTAAATCATATATATTCTGTTCATCCACAATAACCTGTCCCTGCTGAGGCTTCAGTAAGCCTGCAATAATATTTAAAATTGTAGTCTTTCCAAGCCCTGATTTTCCATATATCAGTGTGATTTCTTTTTCTGCTATACTCAATTCAAAGTTTTTGATAATTGGTAGATCTCCTTTCCTTCTACCATAACTAAAACTAATCTTATCGAATTTAATTATATCCATATCTTCCTCCGTATAACTAATCTATTATTCATCTATATAATGGGATAGTCAGGTAAGCTTTTATAATTAAACTTATCCATCATCTCACCAATATATTGTATATAAGCACTCTTTACAGAGCTTTCTTGATTCAATTGATATATTCCCTTTGTCTTATACTCATTAATTAGTCGATCCTCGATGCAAAATTCATTATCTATATTTTTGTTAATAACAAAGTAAAAATATAGCAATCTTATATCTTCACCTAGGTAATTTTCAAGATTTTTCATATACTCCTCATAATCTATAGGTATAAAGTACAAATTATTACTTTCAAATAGTTTATTTGTATTAGAACAGAGAAAGAGACAAAACATCTTTTCATATACATCGATATTGCGAGCTTTGCTTAACTCTAATTGCTCATTTACCAATTCATTGATAATATCAACATGGTTTTGTTGCAGTAGCATTAAATTACCATTAAGCATCTCTATGGTGGTCAGAGCAAAGTAAATATCACTTAAATTCATCTGAGTATCAATAGCTTCTATACAATAATTTGTAACGATGTCAACCTCTTCCTTTGAAAAGATATAATATTCCATGCTTAAATAGCACAACTGATATAATTCTTGAAAGCTATAATTCTCAAAACTTCCCATCCCTAGTAGTTCCTCTAAGCCACTTTTAAGCAATATATCCATATTATTATTGTTCTGACACTTATTATACAAATAAACATAATATGTGGTACTAATATTACCGATTGGATATACAGGCATACTATATTGCCCGTTTTTCAAATAAAAACTATTATCCATATCCTTGATTAAATCATCAATTTTATCAATACATTCTGATTCTAATAGTCCGTAATTCTCAAGTATATCAACGGCCATTAACTTAAAAGTCAAGTTCATTTCCTGATTTTGAATCAGGTTAACCATATCATCTTTAAAGGATTTATCTATCATTATATCTTTCACATTTCCCATGGCAGCTATATAAGACAAATAATATAAATCGAAATACCATGATATTTGAGCTGAATCAGAATTCATCCAATTACCAAATAACTCTGAATACTTTTCTTGAATCAATTCCTCACTATACAGACTTAGCCCCAGTTCTTGACTGATGCCTATTATAGCCATTGTTTCCTTATAGCTTGTTTTAGCAATACTGAGAGTCATAATAAAATCTTTAATCCTATCCTCATGAAGTAAATCAAAATCCAAATATTTAGAAATCTTTAAAGCTTCATATGTAAAAAACAAACAATTTTCTAAGGTGTTATCTTCCTCATTATTACTAATCCTTATAAGATAGCTATATTGATCATTCTGTAGCCCATGTAAATATGATTTAACATGTAATGTCTCTTCATTTTTAAAAGGGTACTTATAGTCTACCAATTGTTTTATGCAGGTAAAATTATTTAGTTTAAATCCCTTTAATCCACTCATATCAATATGATCATGGGAATTGTTCATCCTATGTTTAAGTCCATTAATTTGCAAGGTAGTATAAAAATCTGGCTCTGTATTTAATACTGATAATGAAGTCGCTTCTTCATAATAAAATCCTCGTAAATCTTGCTCTATATAATCCATTAGACTTTCTTGTTCTATAAATTCCCTTATTACAAAAAAAGCTCCAGTTACTATAGCTATTAACACAATATACTTCCTTACGTTCTTCAACTGTTTCAACTCCTTATATCAGTAAAATATTACTCTCTATGTATTTCATTATCTTGCTATTTATATACCATTATTTGTAAGTTGATGCAAGCCTAGTATTCGTAAAACACTGAAACATTTCGCAAAGTGTGTAAATTATATTATTATCAATATTATCATGGTATTAATTATATGTTTTTTGTTATCATCTTTCTCTTAAAATAGTCTGAGTAGGCATCTTTAAATGTTGACTTCTTATTCCGACTAATATTAAGCTTAACACCGTTTACCATAGTGACCCCTGACTCTATCGTTTTAATATATTCAAAATTAACAATATGAGATCTATGTATTCTACAGAAATTTTGGCCTACAAGGATTCTCTCCCATTCAATCATACTTCTTAAAACCAGGAAATCACGCTCAACAGTGTAAACCCTAGTATACTTATCCTCAGCAATAATATACATTATTAATCCTGCCTTAACATATGGCTCATCTTTATCATTAATCTCAATTACTTGCTCACTTAATTGTTCCTCAAGCACATAATCAAAAATATTGTACAGCTCTTTTCTTTTCAATGGCTTAATCAAGAAGCCATAAACCTGTCTCCCAAAGGCTTTCTGCATACAGCTGTCATCTTCCGCTAAATAGATGATGATTATATCCCTATTAAACAGCTGTCTCCTAACAATTAGTCCATCCATGTCCTTTAGCGTAATACCTATCAGTAATATATCTATCTCCTCTTGACTATTCAAAAAAAGAGTCCCACTGGAATATTCAAGGATTTCTGTATCAATATTTTTATTGCCAAAATACTCCTTACAAAGCTTTTTAGTCTCAACCATGCACGCTTTATCACTGTCACATATTGCTATTCTCATTTTATCCCTACTTTAATTATTTTTGTTTATATGTTTTCCATTTTTGTGTATAGGATACAGATTAATACATCTTTTTACATTTGTAAAGGTGTGTTTTACTTTTTAACTTAAATCTACTTATTCCGGGAGTACAAAAAAGACAGGGGAAACGTCCCCCTGTCTTACAATAAGGTTATAAAGTCCTCCAACAACTTCTTAAGGTCCTCAAATATAGATATAGTGTCTACCTTTCCCTTAGAGGACTTTGGTAGCTGATAGATAAAATGAGGATTAGGTTGTATATAGAACTTTAATCTATTAGGATATTTCTTGACTAGATCTGGTATGGCTGTAGCATTAATCTTAGCCTTCTCATGCATCATAAACCTTACCTCATAACCCTTATGAAACATGGCACTTATATACACTCTGTGACACATGGATTTTATTAGGGCAATATTGAGCAAGTTGTTAACTGCATGGGGTAGGTCACCATAACGATCCACTAACTCTTCCTGCATATCCATAAGCTCATCTTCATTCTCTATTCCGGCAATTCTCTTATAGATATCAAGCTTCTGTACTTCATTCTTAATATAAGTTGCAGGTATGAAGGCATCCATATCCATATCTACTGTGGTTTCAAAGTCTTCATCTTCACATCCTTCACCCTTGATGGATTTTATGGCTTCATTTAGCATCTTACAATAAAGGTCATAACCAACGGCTTCCATATGACCACTTTGTTGGGCTCCCAGAAGGTTTCCAGCTCCACGAATCTCAAGGTCTCGCATAGCAATCTTAAATCCTGACCCAAGCTCAGTGAACTCCTTAATAGCATGAAGTCTCTTTTCAGCAACTTCCTTAAGCATCTTATCTCTTTTATACATTAAAAATGCATAGGCAGTACGATTAGATCTTCCCACCCGGCCTCTTAATTGGTATAACTGGGATAAACCAAGTCTATCGGCATCATCAATTATCATAGTATTAACATTAGAAATATCCAAACCTGTCTCTATAATGGTAGTTGACACTAGAACATCTATTTCTCCTGATATAAAATCAAACATAATTTTTTCAAGGGTTCGCTCATTCATCTGTCCATGAGCAAATGCTACATTTGCCTCAGGAACAAGTTTTGATACATTGTTGGCAATTTCATCGATTCCATTTACCCGGTTAAAAACATAATAAACCTGTCCTCCCCTGGCAAGCTCTCGGCTTATGGCCTCACGGATAATTTCATCATTGTGCTCAAGAACATATGTCTGAATAGGCATACGGTCAACTGGTGGCTCATCAAGTATACTCATATCTCTGATTCCTACCAGACTCATATGAAGAGTTCTTGGAATAGGGGTTGCCGTAAGGGTAAGAACATCTACATCCTTTTTCAAATTCTTTATCTTCTCCTTATGGGTAACTCCAAATCGCTGCTCTTCATCTACAATTAAAAGTCCTAGATCCTTAAACACTATATCCTTTGATAAAACCCTATGGGTTCCTACTACAATATCAAGAGAGCCCTTCTTCAACCTCTCTATAGTCTTACGCTGCTCAGCTGGTGTTCTAAAACGGGAAAGCATATCAACACTTATAGGAAAATCCATCATCCTCTGTACAAGAGTATTATAGTGTTGTTGGGCAAGAATAGTGGTGGGTACCAAAAAAACTACTTGCTTACCATCAGATACAGCCTTAAAGGCAGCACGAATTGCAATCTCTGTCTTACCATAACCAACATCACCGCAAACCAAGCGATCCATAACCCGGCTACTTTCCATATCCTTCTTGGTGGCCTCAATAGCATGAAGCTGATCATCTGTCTCCTCATAGGGAAATGCCTCTTCAAACTCCTTCTGCCATACCGTATCAGGACCATACTGAAATCCTTTCTTCTCCTGTCTTATGGCATATAACTCCACCAACTCTTTGGCAATTTCCTTAACTGCACCTTTAACCCTGCTCTTGGTATTCTTCCACTCTACAGAATTAAGCTTATTAAGTTTTGGCTTTCTGCCATCTCCTCCAGAATACTTCTGTATGACGTCAAGGCCTGTTGCAAGCACATACAAGACTCCTCCATCACCGTACTCAATCTTGATATAGTCCTTAGTTACCTTATCAACTTCAATCTTCTCAAGTCCCTTATATATTCCAAGTCCGTGATTCTCATGGACCACAAAGTCACCAGGAGTAAGGTCATTAAAGCTTTGTATCTTCTGACCTTCATGAGAGGATTTCTTCTTCCTCTTCTTCCTCTCGACTCCAAAGATATCACTTTCAGATATAATGGCAAGCTTAATAAGAGGATATTCAAATCCTCTCCTAAGATTGCCGTATGTTACCATGATTTCGCTTTCTTTAAGAATGCGATTCATGTCCTCACTATAGAAAGCATTTAAATTAAATTCCTGCAAATCCTCACTTAAACGCTTGGCCCTTGTTCTTGAGCCCGATAATAAAATAACTCTATACTTATTCTTCTTCCACTGCTCTAAATCTTTAACCAATAAATCAAAATTCTTATGATAAGAGGCCATGGCTTGAACAGTAAAATCATACTTTCTTACAGGTGAAATATAATTATTCTTTGTCTCCATGGTACTTATAAGTAAGGTGTTCTTCTTAGATATAAGGCTAAGCACATCCTTGTATCCATAGATTACATCCATCTGCCCCGGAAGGATATAGCCCTTCTCAATACGACCAATCATGCCTTCCCGAAATTCAGTCTCAACCGCATCTCCTTTTTCAGAAAGCCTAGCTGGCTCATCAAGAAAGAAAATGCTGTCCTCCTTACTAAAATACTCATAAAAACTCATGGTTTTATCGTAAAAATAATTAATATAGCTTTCAAGAGCCATAGAGCCTTGATAATCTTCTAGATTGTCCTTAAATTCTGCTATGATTTTTCGTATCCTGGCAGCTTCCTCGGTCTTAAACTGATCTCGCAAGCCTTTAACATACTGCTTCTCTTCATCTTCAATCTTTCTAAGGCCTGCTGCCAGTCTCTTATCATCAGGTATTATCTCTGCTGCAGGATAAATGACAAGATGATCCACCTGCTCAATAGAACGCTGACTATTAACATCAAATGTCCTTATGGAATCTATCTCATCTCCCCAAAGCTCTATTCTATAAGGTGCATCCTCTGTAAGAGGGAAAACATCTATAATACCTCCGCGGATTGCATAATCCCCCGGAGTCTCTACTTGAGCCTGCCTCTCATATCCAAGTCTAGTAAGGCTTGCTCCAAATTCTTTTAATTTAATCACTGTATCATGATCAATGGTTATTACCCTGTCTTTTATCAACTGCAGGGGAAGTAGCCTATCCATACCACCATCTATACTCATCACTATGGTGGTGTCCTGCTTCTCAATAATGCGGCGCATTATAGCTAGCCTGTCTTTTACAATGGCCTTACCATGAATATCTGCACTATAAAAGATAATGTCTTTTGAAGGATAGAGAAATACATTCTTATCATAAAGGCGATAATCCTCATATATCTCCTTAGCCTTCAAATCATTATAGGTAACAATGATTTTAAACTTAAATCCATCACTTAGGCTATGGATTAAGTGACATTTTTGGGAGTCAATACAACCTGTAATTTGTAACGGCAGGGTTCCCATTTTGATATTATCCTTGATATCATTAAAATCCTTTAACTCCTTCAAGGGTTCTGTAAAGGTCTTCAACTAAGCTTCCTCCTGATGACTATCCGTCTCATTAGATTCTTTATTGTCCTTGATTTTAGCTTTTGCTTCTTTTTTCTTTAGCTTCTTGTTCTTTACTTCTTCATCAGTGTCCTTCTTCTTATTATACTTATTCATGGTCGCTTCCATACCATCTGTTAAAATCATTCGACAAGCATCGGAGGTATCTTTTAGAGCTTCTCTTATTGTAGCCTCTTCCTCATTCTTAAATCTTGATAGGACATAATCTGCCAGATCCCAGTCCTTAGGCTTATTACCAACTCCAACCTTTATTCTTGGAAATTCTTCTGTACCAAGATGGCTGATAATACTCTTAATTCCATTATGTCCTCCAGCACTGCCTTTCTTACGTACCCTAAGCTGTCCCACATCAAGACTAATATCATCATATATGACAATAATATCCTCAGTAGACACTTTATAAAAGTCCACCAAAGCTCTAACACTTTCACCACTAAGATTCATATAGGTAAGGGGTTGTGCAAGAACAACCTTCTGCCCTTCAATATATCCACTTCCACATAGTGCCTTATGACGCTTCTGATTTAGTGGGATTCCATAATCATCTGATATTCGTGTAATAGCATCCCAGCCAATATTGTGCCTGGTAGCTTGATATTTTTCTGTTGGATTTCCTAATCCGATTATTATATACATAGTTCAACCTCGTTTATTCTATTAAAAAATTGCGTAGTAATGCGTATACTTGATGGCATAGGTAGTATAGATAATGCATCAAGTATAACTATAGTCTTGTATCTTTATATTATTATACCATTGATGAACAATGTGGCAACTTAAATTTATGGTTATAATTAAAC
>JAAYNY010000153.1 GCA_012520635.1 Clostridiales bacterium
ACGGGATTCGAACCCGCGGCCCTCGCCTTGGCAAGGCGATGCTCTACCACTGAGCCACTCGCGCACATTACGTTATTCTGTTGCAACAAGTATTATTATAGTACATAAATAATTTTATTTCAAGGGTAAAAGTAATAATTATGTCAACTATTTTATTTGAGAATTTATGTAAAGGATTAGTGACTTATTAATTAGTCTGTTTCGTATAAAAATTATTTATTCATAAAAATATACTTCTGTGGGTAGTCTATCCTTGGAGGTGATTTTGTGAAAATTAGAGATATAATGACAAAGGATATAGCAACACTTAGATCAGACGATACCATTGAGAGAGCAGCTAGGCTGATGAAACAGTATGATGTAGGTTCTCTTCCAGTATGTACTGATGACAAGATAATTGGTATTATTACAGATCGTGATATAGCTGTTAGATCTGTGGCACCTGGTCAGGTTAGCAATCAAAGAGTCCGTGATGTTATGTCTACCAATCTGGTTGTTGGAAATCCAGATATGGATGTCCATGATGCGGCTAGTATAATGAGCGATCGTCAAATCAGGAGACTTCCTGTGGTTGAAAATAATAGCCTTGTCGGTATTGTTTCATTGGGGGATATATCCCTTGAACCTACTGCTAAGAACAGTGCAGAGGATGCTCTTAAAAATATCTCGAAACCTGGCGGACATATTATATAGTTAATCAATTTATTATCATATAAGAAATCTTAAAGAGGCTAACTGATTTATAGTTAGCCTCTTTAAGATTTTCAATCATTCTTGCCCTTAACGAGTAACAAGGTCTTGCAGATAAATGTTGTAAGTATTCCAGCAACGATTGCCTCTGGTACTCCGTTTACAATAATAATAGAAGTAATAATACCATATACAGCATCATGTGCCACTCCTCGTATAGTGGCATACTCGTCTTTGAATAGAAGGTAAATAAGGTTCATAACCAAGAGGGTGTTAGTAGCTGACCCTACTACACCTGCTATGGTAAGGCCGATAAAGTCAAGCTTTTTGTTCTTTATAAGCTTCCTTGATAATTGATAAATGTACCAAGGCACAATACCCACTAAAATTCTTGGGACAAAGCAAATAAGTAATGCCCAGGGACTACCACTTGACATGCTGGGTACTGGTATAAAAGGCGAAAAGACAAATGATGAAACCACTGGTGTCATAGTATTATTTATTAGACTGGTCATACCGAATACAAGTCCCAGTACTGATCCCATTCTTGGCCCCATTATAATTGATCCCACAATAACTGGTATATGTATAATTGTAGCTTTTATAAAACCTAGATTAATAAATCCAATGGGAGTAGCGGAGAGTAGTACAATAATTGCACTAAACATAGATAAAATCACTAGTTCTTTTGTTTTTATAGAAACGGAATTTGTTGCATTGAACAATTATAGCCCCTCCTTATTTTAGTGGTTACATGGGTTACAATAGACTTTACAATATCCTGTTTTGTTAAAGGTCTATCTATAATGCCATCCTTGCTTATAAGTAACCCCTTATGATTGTCACCATCAATATCTGCTAGGTCGTTGGCTAATACTAAATCACTGCCATATAAGTGCATTTGTAACTTGGCAGCCTCTAGCAATGTTTTCTCATCTACATTAGATAATAATTTAAATCCAACTAATGTTGTATATGGCCGTATCTCCTTAATAGAAGATATGATCTTAGGAGCCCTGTCCATAAAGACAGCCAAAGAAGTATAATCAGAGCTAATTTTACTAGTGGGATTGTATAGAGCATTATTGATAGCTTGTTTAACTTGATGATATAGTTCTTTTTCGTCAGTTATGGCACTTGAATAAGGAAGAACTTTCATCAACTCTTTAACTATATCATCTTCAGTAGCTAATCCTCGCACTGTATAATCACTGACAGCCATGCTATGTACAACACAGTCATAATTGCTATTGTACATAAGTTCTTTTAGGGTTTCTTGTAATGATATAACTCCTTTGATTTCTACAATTTTATTCATTCTTAGGGCAGGGCGCTGAGAATGTTCACCGCATATAAGGGTCACCTGTGCACCCTGGAATGCGAATTCATCTGCAATTAAGCACCCTAGCCTACCAGTTGCCATATGGGTAATCTTTCTTACATCATCAATGGCCTCATAGGTATCCCCAGCTGTAACTAATACTTTCATAAAATAACCCCATTTCATATATGTATATAAAATTTATTTACATAATTATACAGTCGCTATAATAAAAAGTCAACGACTAGAAAGAAGAAAAATAGTTTAAGGACTGAGTCCCATGTGAGGGCTCAGTCCTTAAAATTTCAATCAATTTAAATTTATCGAAAGTCATCTTCCATGTGCCTTATTGAACAAGCACTCCATTATAATAAACCTCTAGGACTGGATCAGAAAGAGTTCCATAGTATGACCAATCTGTCTTGGCAAATTGTATTGCCAATGTAACTTCTCCGGTTTTTTCTGGACACGAAAGATCCTTGTCTATGGTGATAATCAATTGTCCCTCATCAATGTTACAATTAATTGAGTCGGTTAGTTGATAAAACCAATCAGGTGTGTCTTGTATTAATCCGGCATAATGGCAATAAACCACATGATCTTCTGAACTCATTCCATTAGCAGTATAGCTTATCTTGATCTTAGATAAATCAATATCACCTTGCTCTGAGCTTAGAGTATAGGTCTGGACTATGGAATTATAGTTGTTTTTTGTGGTTACTGTGACTACTGGTAATTTACCGTCAATTTCATATGTTTTATAAACCTTGGTTACTGTTAGGTCAGTACCAGTATCTCCGATAAAAATAGTTGACAGTGTGGGGAATAATGTACCATAACTATCATAATCCTCTAGGGCCTTCCTATATGCATCTATCATATCAGTAAGGGTATAGTAAGCAATATTAGAAGTTGTATCTTCATCTATCTTAGCAGGATTTACTTTAACCCAATTAACGTCCTTTGCTTGCCCTTGAAGTATCAGTTCAGGAGGGTTTTCGCTTTGATATTCAACTGCAATTACAAGTCCATCAGTAAAATCATCTAAGACAAAATCTAAGCCAATTTGAAGAGCTACAGCCTGTCCCCAATCTGAGGAGCTGGCATTACCACTAAATAATATATTAGGATCATGGTCTTCAATTTCTTTCTCGCTATACCATCCTTCCATTAAGGCCTCTAGTATTTCAGGATATACAAAGCTTAGGCTACGTCTGTTAAATATGCCAAATGACTCACCTGTTGTGACAAAGCTACCATTATCCCACCAGCAAACAGGAATATCGTAATGTCCAGCAGCTTGTGCATAATAGTAGGCAAATTCTGCTCGATCCTCTAGATTGTTTTTGTCGGTAGCTCCGAATTCACCCAGAACTACTGGAATACCCTTCTCTACAAAGGTGTTATTAATTAATTTGAATAGATTGTCCAAGGTTTTTATATCATTCTCACCAAAGGTAGATTGAGAGCCAGCAGCAGTATTTAAAGCAAAATCATAAGGTGTATAGGCATGAAGAGATACTGCGATATTATCATCATCTGGTAGCTCTATAGCTATAATTTTGCTATAGTCTGCAGATGCTGCATAAGTAGGAAGCATTACTAATCGGTCTAGGTTGTTTCCTCCTGTTGAGCGGATAGTAGCGTGGGCTATGGCATTATATTCATTTACAATATTATATACTTCAGTGTTTCCAACCCAGTCATCACCATTTCTTGGTTCGTTTAAAGCTTCAAAGATTAGTTTGTCGCCATAATCCTTAAAATGATTTGCTACTTGAGTCCATATGGCTTCTATTTCCACAAGTACTTTTTCTTTGCTTTTTTCGTTAGCTTGTGTTTGTAGATTATTATGATGAATATTAATAATTGCATACATATCATTTATAAGAGCGTAATTTACAACTGTTTCAACACGTTCCATATATTCAGGGTCAATGGTATAATTGTCATCAATGTAATTTTCGTCCCATCTTACTGGAATACGAAGGGTATTAAATCCGGCAACTTTTATGGCGTCAATCATCTTTCTTTTTGTTATAGGATTGCCCCAATTGGTTTCGCCACCAGATGATTCTAGTGTATTACCTAGGCTCCAGCCAACCTGCATATCTTTTACCAAATCCATGGCAGATAGGCCTCTCATTGTGGTTGGATAAGTATAGTCTTCAGGAAATTCTGGTCCTTCAATTTCTGCTGCTATAAATTCATAGTCGGTTAAGGTAATATCAGATATTATCTCAGTAATACTATGAATATATTCTGTCTTTTCCCTTTCATCTAATGGTAGATAGTCATTGAGAATTATCATGGTGCTGTTTCCAGTAAGACCCCAAGAAACTTTCTCTGCTAGGTAAGACTCATTATATTCTTTATCTAGATTGATAATAAGATCATCGTAACCATCTGCTTTTACAATTATAGTACCAACAAAGAATTTTAGTCTACTTCCTTCCCCAGCTATAAGTTTATCGTCACTAACTTGTATACCAAAGTTTGCTGAACTGTTAACATCTGCAAATAAATTGCTTGTGTTAGTTGCATTAAGTTCTGTGCTAGTCTGATATAGGAGATTAACCATATTGTCCATGCTTATCCAGGTCCAGTCATTAGTAGTGTTCTGAGCGAAGGCTTTCACTGTAACCATTGTTAACTGGCCTTGGTCATAATAGTTTCCTTGGATCTCCCTGCGAATGATTACAACCTTGGTTACTGTTAAGTCGGCTCCTGAATCAGATACATAGATGGCATCCAGATCCTGAAATGCTGATAAATAGCCTTCTCCATAAGCCCTTTCATATGCACTATTCATGTCCGACACAGTAAAATAAGCAATTCCATCCTGAGAATAAGCAGGGAATACATTCTGCCAGATATCATTATGTGTCCAACTTTGTAAGGATAGTACTGGTTCCTTTAAACCTTCATATGTAACAGCAATCTGTGCATCTGATGTCAAGTCGCCTTTGGAAAAGTCACTACCTGAGTATAAGGTTACCGCCTGTCCCCAATCAGTTGAAGTGTTTGAGCCTTCGAATAAGATTATTTCTTCACTTGCGGGCTCATCTGCAGCATATGCTGGGAGGAGATTAGCTCCAACAACATAAGTGCATGTCATTACTAAAATTAGTGGTAATGATAAAATTCTTTTTTTCTTAGTTTTCATAATATAACACCCTCCATTCTATTATTTAATCTATACCTGGAATTCCATTACCTTGGTATTAGATTAGTTCAAATACAGACGTTATGACAATTTTCATCTAGTTTTACTAAATTATAGCATAAATAGGAATAAAAGAACAGGGTGAAATAAATAAAATGTATATAATATAAAGCATGAGTGGATTAATGAAATTATAGACTAAGCATATTTTGAATTGACAGATCATGTAGTAGTTTCTGAGAAAATAAATTTGGAATAAAAAACAGGAAAGCTATTATCAAGCTTTCCTGTCATTTTACATTAAGCGCGAGACGAGATTCGAACTCGCGGCCCTCGCCTTGGCAAGGCGATGCTCTACCACTGAGCCACTCGCGCATTTATGATGTGTGCTGTTTGATTAGCACATGTCATAATATACTACATAAAAATATGTTTGTCAATAGCTAAATTATAAATTTTTAATTTTAATATATAATTTATACTGTTTGGATAATTTAATCAATTAGCAGTGACAAAACATACTCATTATTCTTTAGTGGCTTACTTTTTAAGGAGTCTGATCTGGTTAATTTTACATCAATCCAGAGTTCCTCAGTGGCGATTAATAGATTGGCTAACATAATTCCCATATCTATCATTTTCATCTTATCCATTTTTTTAAGAAGCAATGGATTCTTTCTTGCAAATACATGAATTCGATTATCATAGACAACGAATCTCCAAGGCTGATTATTAAGGCTTGAAGGGGCAAGTCTTGCGGCTTCTAATATCTTACGAATATCTGATGATACTTCTTCCTTATATACTACAAGATCCTTTTCGGGACGGCGTTTTGCAAGAATATGATCTCTATAGGGGTCCTCTTTGGGCTTACCAAAGGCTAGGGCTATTACGTAGTCATAATTTAGTGTTCTCTTAAGCCCCATACCTGGACTAGCACCACCCATATAACAGGTTCCCAGCCCCTTTGACTCAATATAGAGACTTAGATGCTGCATTATATAGCCTGCATTGAGTAAGTAGTTATCCTTTTTCTCT
>JAAYNY010000154.1 GCA_012520635.1 Clostridiales bacterium
AAGGAAGACAAGAAGGAAGACAAGAAGCAAAGTAAGGAAAAGAAAAAAGGTCTTTTTGCTAGAATCTTTTCTAATGTTGAATATGATGAAGATGACATTAAGAAGAAGGAAGCTAAAAAGGCAGCAGCTGAAGCAAAGAAGTCTAAAAAGAAGAAAGACAAGAGTAAGGCTCAGGGGATTACTGAAGAAGAAGGACAGCAGGTTGAGAATGATCAGTCCTCTGATAGGGATAATAGTAAACAAGTATCTAAGGCACAATTAAAAGCTGAGAAGAAGAAGGCCAGACAAGCCAAAAAAGAAGAGAAAAAAATCACTACGATTACTATTGATGAAGAAGATGAGGGACGTATTAATCGTGTGGGAGCATCTGTAGTATTTGTATTCTTTGGTGCCTTGGTTATCTTTCTTCTAGTGTCTACAAATATTTTCTCTTATTCACTTAGTGTAAGGAATGCAAGTAATTATTTTGAGAGAGATAGATATAATCAGGCATATAATGAAGTTTATGGTATAGAGATAAAGGATGAGGACATAGAACTATATGATAAGATTATGACAGTTATGTTTGTTAACAAACAGTTGAATTCCTACAATAATTATTATCAAATGAAAAAATATCCTGAGGCTCTAGATTCTCTGCTAAAAGGTCTGCAAAGATATGATAAATATCTAGAGTTGGGAACTCTACTGGGGATTAAGACGGATTTGGATTATGTTAGAGATCAGATAATTGCTGAATTGTATAATGTATTTAGCTTATCTGAAGAGGAAGCTTTAGAGATAATTAATAGTGAGAGTCAGTTAAAGTATAGTATTGCGGTATATGATGTGATACTAGAGAATATTTCTTATTATAATTAAGATATATTTATTCTATGCAGTTAAACTGCAAAAGGGGGAGCATACATGTCATTCAAAAGAATTATTGCATGTCTTGATTTGCATAATGGACGTGTGGTTAAGGGGGTTAACTTTGTAGAGTTAACCGATGCTGGTAATCCTGTGGAAATCGCTGCAGCCTATGATAAGGCAGGAGTTGATGAACTGGTATTTCTTGATATATCAGCAACAACTGAGGGAAGAGCTACCAGGTTAGAGTTGATTAAGCAAATAGCAGAAGTAGTTTCTATCCCCTTTACAGTAGGTGGTGGAATCCGTACTATTAAAGACTTTGAAGATGTTTTGCAATTGGGAGCCACAAAGGTAAGTGTTAACTCGGCGGCCATAACAAATCCAAGTTTACTTTCTGAAGCTGCCAATAAGTTTGGAAGTGAGCGTATAGTACTGGCCATTGATGCAAAGAAAAATGAAAATGGATCCTCTTGGACAGTTTTAAGAGCAGGGGGAAAAGTTGATACAGGAATGGATGCTATAGAGTGGGCAGTAAAAGCAAGTAAGCTAGGAGTGGGAGAAATTCTTTTGACCAGTATGGATAAGGATGGCACAAAGGATGGATATGACCTTGAGCTTACCAAAGCCATTGCAGAAAGTGCACCTGTTCCAGTTGTAGCCTCCGGTGGTGCTGGAAAGATAGAAGACTTTTACGATGCTATCTCTATTGGTAAAGCAGACGCTGTTTTGGCAGCATCATTATTCCACTTTAAGGAACTTGAAATCATGGAAGTGAAACACTACCTTAGTGAAAGAGGTATAAGTGTTAAAATCTAAATATTTATTAAAAACCATAGGCTTTCGTATATTATATACGAAAGCCTATACTTTAAAGGAGATAAGACATATGAATACAATTACCGGTGATTGGCTAAGTGAACTTAAGGATGAATTTTCTAAGTCTTATTTTAAGGAACTATATAAATTCATAGAGAAAGAATATGAAGAACATATAGTATATCCTAAAGCAGAAAATATATTTAAGGCTTTTAACTTTACCCCTCTAAAAGAGGTAAAAGTAGTTATACTTGGGCAAGATCCCTATCATAATGAAGGTCAGGCCCATGGTCTATCCTTCTCTGTTCAAAAAGGAATCACCACGCCCCCCTCTCTTGTAAACATATACAAGGAGCTTGAAAGTGATCTGGAATGCTATATCCCTAATAATGGTTACCTGGAAAAGTGGGCAAGGCAAGGAGTGTTACTTCTTAATACAGTATTAACAGTCCGAGCCCATGAGGCATATTCTCATCAGGGTAAGGGATGGGAGAAGTTTACCGATGCTGTCTTAGATGCTATTAATAAACAGAATAGACCCATTGTATATCTTTTATGGGGAAGACCGGCACAGAGTAAAATAAGCATGCTTAATAATAAAAAGCATCTTATTCTACAAGCACCTCACCCCAGTCCCTTATCAGCCTATAGAGGTTTTTTTGGTTGTAAACACTTTAGCATGGCCAATGAGTTTCTTGTATCCCATGGCATTGAAGCTATTGATTGGCAGATTGAGAATTCATATTCTTAACTGCTGTTGAAAGCATGAGTTTAATACGGTTTAGTTGGTTAACTTCACTGGCACCAGGATCATAGTCAATAGCCACGATATTTGCTTCTGGGTGCTGACGTCTTAGTTCTTTGATAACGCCCTTACCTACTATATGGTTTGGTAAGCAGGCAAATGGCTGGGTGCACACAATATTGTGAACACCAGAATGTAGTAGTTCTAGCATTTCTCCAGTTAAGAACCATCCTTCACCGGTCTGATTACCTATGGACACTACATCTTTAGCATAATCTGCCATAACTTTAATATGGACTGGAGGGCTAAACCGTTTGCTCTTCTTGAAGAATTTGACAGCTTCTTTTCTAAGCTTTTCAATAGCCCAGATAGTTATATTACCAATTGCAGCAGTCTTTTTACTCTTACCAAGGTACTTTGCCTTGAAGTTATGATTATAAGCACTATAGTTAAAGAAGTCTAATAAATCTGGTACAACAGCTTCCGCACCTTCTGCTTCAAGTAAATCCACTAGATAGTTATTGGCAGAAGGAAGGAATTTTACAAGTATCTCTCCTACAACACCAACTTTTGGTTTCTTTAAATCTTCGTGTATTGGAAGATTATCAAAATCATGGATTATTCCTCTGATGTTTTTCTTAAATTCTCCCCATTTAGCTTTTTCAAGGCTTTTTGCGCACTTATCACGCCACTTGGCATGAAGAGCATTAGCTGAACCAGGGACTTTTTCATAAGGTCGAGTCTTATAAACCACACGCATGAAGATATCACCATATACCAGTGCTTGCATGGCTGATATAAGAAGTTTTGGAGTGATCTTTAGGCCTGGGTTTCTTTCAAGTCCGGAAGCACTTAAGGATATTACAGGGACATGGGACATTCCTGCGTTTCCTAAGGCACGTCTGATAAAACCAATATAGTTGGTAGCACGACATCCACCACCAGTCTGGGTTATTATAACTGCAACTTTATTAAGGTCGTATTTTCCTGAAAGGAGAGCATCCATAATCTGGCCTACAACCATAAGGGAAGGGTAGCATGCATCATTATTAACATATTGGAGACCAACATCCACGGCCTTACGGTTATCATTGGGCAGAACTTCAACATTATAGCCCCCAGCCCTCAAAGCAGGCTGTAGTAAATCAAAATGAATGGGGGACATCTGTGGTGCTAATATGGTATAGCTATCCTTCATTTCTTCTGTAAATATTGCTCTATGATAGGCTGAAGATACAACCTCAGCTTTATAATTTTGTGATTCTCTTTCCTTAACGGCAGACAGTAGAGATCTTAGGCGAATTCTAGCTGCTCCCAGATTGTTAACTTCATCAATCTTAAGTACAGTATATATCTTTCCTGATTGGTTGAGGATATCCTTTACTTGATCGGTGGTTACAGCGTCTAAGCCACAGCCAAAGGAAAATAACTGAATCAATTCTAGATTGGGCTGGCTACGAACAAATGAGGCAGCGGCATATAATCTAGAATGATACATCCATTGATCAACAACCATGGTGGGACGGTCAACACTTGATAAATGTGATATGGAATCTTCAGTTAATACAGCCACTCCAAAGGAATTAATCATTTCTGGGATACCGTGGTTGATTTCTGGATCAATATGGTATGGTCTTCCGGCTAGGACGATTCCTCTTCTTCCGGAGTCTTTAAGATAGGCTATTGTTTCTTCGCCTTTCTTTCTTATATCATTTCTTGCATTTTCTAGCTCTTCCCATGCGGCTTTACTTGCATTTTTTATTTCATTTTTATCTATACCTCTTCCAGCGAACATTTCAATCAAGCGATTAGTTAAAATATCTTCGTTTTCAAATGATATAAAATCGCTTATGAACTCTATTGAAGGAACTCTAAGTTCCTCAACATTATTTTTGATGTTCTCAGGATAGGAGGTTACAATTGGGCAGTTGTAGTGGTTGCTTGCCCCGGGAACCTCATCCCTTTCATAAGGGATACAAGGATAAAAGATATATTTGATTCCTTGATCAATAAGCCATTTTACATGTCCGTGAGTTAGCTTTGCAGGATAACATTCTGACTCACTGGGGATAGATTCTATACCAAGTTCATATATATCCCTACTTGAGACAGGAGATAAAACAATATGATATCCAAGCTTGGTAAAGAATGTATGCCAGAAAGGATAATTCTCATACATATTAAGGACTCGTGGAATTCCTATAGTACCACGGGGTGCTTGATCTTTCCCTAGTGTAGAATAGTTAAAATAGCGATCCATTTTGTATTCATATAGGTTTGGAATATCTTCTTTGTTCTTCTCCTTACCGACCCCTCGTTCACATCTATTACCGGAGATAAAACGTCTACCACCAGTAAATTTATTAATAGTAAGTGTACAGTTGTTGGTACACCTTCCGCAACGGGCAAGGGAAGTTTCGAATTTTAGGCCATTAATCTGATCTATGGAAAGCATGGTACTTTCCTCGCCTTTGTAATGTTCTCTGGCAATAAGAGCAGCACCAAAGGCTCCCATAATACCGGCTATATCAGGGCGTACAGCTTCACAACCGGATATGGTTTCAAAGGCTCTAAGCACTGCATCATTATAAAATGTTCCTCCTTGAACAACCATTTTCTTCCCTAAATCTTTGGGATTTGTTATTTTAATAACTTTATACAAGGCATTCTTTATAACGGAATAAGCAAGCCCGGAGGATATATCAGCTACAGTTGCCCCTTCTTTTTGCGCCTGCTTTACTTTTGAATTCATAAAGACAGTACATCTGGTTCCTAAATCAATTGGATTTTCGGCAAAGAGAGCTACCTTTGCGAAATCCTCTACCTTATAATTTAAGGATATTGCAAAGGTTTCAATAAAGGAACCACATCCAGAGGAACATGCTTCATTAAGAAGTACATTGTCTACGGAATTGTTTTTGATTTTTATGCATTTCATATCCTGACCGCCAATGTCTAGGATACAGTCCACATCAGGCTCAAAGAAAGCTGCTGCTTTATAATGGGCAACTGTCTCGACCTCACCTTCATCAAGCATGAGAGCGGCTTTTACTAAAGCTTCTCCATATCCTGTGGAGCATGAACGGACAATCTTCGCCTTCTCTGGGAGAAGTTCATATATTTCCTTAATGGACTTTATGGTTGTCTTTAGTGGACTACCATTATTGTTACTATAGAAGGAGTATAGTAAGGAACCATCCTCACCAACCAGTGCGACTTTAGTTGTGGTTGATCCGGCATCAATTCCTAGGTAGCAATTTCCTTCGTACTCACTTAGCTTGGCTTTTTTTATATTATGTAGGGAATGTCTTTTGGAGAACTCTTCATATTCAGTTTGGTTCTTGAATAAGGGCTCCATACGATGGACCTCAAACTCCATCTTTATTCCTTCTGATAGTTTATTGTGTAAGGTTGATAGCTTAGTACTGTTTTCCTCTTTAGAATTCATACCAGCACCTATGGCGGCGAAGAGATGAGAGTTTTCTGGTGATATAATCTGATCTCCTGTAAGTTTTAGGGTACGAATAAATGATTTCTTTAGCTCTGAGAGGAAATGAAGGGGTCCACCTAGAAAGGCTATATTACCTCGAATAGGTTTACCACATGCAAGTCCGCTGATAGTCTGGTTTACCACAGCTTGGAATATTGAAGCAGCTAAATCAGGTTTTGTTGCTCCTTCGTTTATAAGAGGCTGTACATCGGATTTTGCAAAGACACCGCATCTTGCAGCTATGGGATATATGGCCTTATAATCTTTGGCGTACTCATTAAGACCAGCTGCATCAGTTTTTAAAAGACTTGCCATCTGGTCTATAAAAGAGCCTGTACCTCCTGCGCATATACCATTCATCCTTTGCTCAATACCATTTGAAAAATAAATTATTTTGGCATCCTCACCGCCTAGTTCAATGGCAACATCAGTATGAGGGGCATAATCTTGTAGGGATGTTGCAACAGCTATGACCTCTTGGACAAAAGGAACATTTAAGTGTTTGGAGATGGTCAGTCCTCCAGAACCTGTTATAACAGGTTCTACAGATATATCTCCCAGTGTTTCCTCTGCTTTAATCATCAAATCTGCTAAGGTTTCTTGTATATTAGCAAAATGTCTTTCATAGTCAAAAAACAAGATTTCCTTATCCTTGTTCATTATGACAATCTTAACTGTGGTCGAACCGATATCAATACCTAAAGAATAATTTTTATTAATCATGATGTACTCCTTATTTCAATACCTATTAGGATGTGTTGTAAGTTATAATAACTACTACACATAATATATATAGCGACTTATGATAGTTTGATACTATAAAAAATAACTTTCTCTATTATACGATACAAAATTATTAAGTTCAACATTCCAATTATTATAAAATCTTTTAGAGTCTTATAAATCAAACTTATAATATAAACATATTAAAAAAGTTAATAATAAACACTATTATATAATATGCACTTGTCGAATAAGTGCCAACAATAGTATATTTTGCTATTATTATAAATCCCATTTAAATATTTAATGAATATAATGGAATTAATCGAAGTAGTAATCTGTTCAATATTAGAAAGGAGAACAGTATGTATTGTATATATTATGAAATAAAGCAGGGAGATACCTTGTATTCTATTAGTAGACGGTATAATGTGAATATAAACGCACTTATAATGGCTAATCCCTATATCAATATTTATAACTTACAAGTTGGTGATGTTATCTGTCTGCCTTTTATTCCTCAAAATAACTATTCGAACTTTACAACTTATCTGGTAAGGGATGGGGATACTCTTGGAAGTATTATGGAGGAAAATGGAGTTAATCTGGCTGATATTATGGAAATGAATGATATAAATTCTATTAGTTTGATGCCTGGGACAACATTGTTAGTTCCCATTGTTGGTGAAGGTCAAGTTACTCTTTGATTGTATGGGAATTAATAGCTTTTGGGGAGGTGCATATAATAATGAGCACCTCTTTTATTATTATTCTTTTGTTTGACAAAGAATATATAAAACCATATAATTAAGATTGAATTTTATGTAAAAAGGAAGGTGGTTTTTTTGGAAACGAGTTCTGATGGTAGTAGTCGAATAAAAAATTACATAACAAATACTTTAGTTTGCAGATGGTTTTCAAAATTAATCCTTCCAATTAGGTCTTTATGATTTAAGTAGATTAAAATGCTAACCCCCTGCAATACTATAAGCAGTGGAAAGGAGCATTTATGGTTGAAATTTTTATGACAGTAGACAACTCTTTATTAAAAATTAATGAGATACAGGAGGGATGCTGGATTTCTTTAACTAATCCGACAGTAGCCGAACTACAAGATATTTCAGAGAAAACAGACATTGATATAAACCATCTAAGAGCCCCACTAGATGAGGAAGAACGTGCAAGGATTGAAGTAGAGGATGATTATAACATTATAGTTGTGGATATCCCCACTATTGAAAAGGGGCATAAGATGGATCGGTATATAACAATTCCTCTTGGTATTATTTTATCTAAGAAATTCCTTATAACTATCTGCTTAGAGGAAACACCGATTTTAAAAATATTTAAGGATGGTAGGATAAGAAACTTTTATACTTATAAGAAGTCTAGATTTATTCTGCAGATTCTCTATAGGAATGCAACAACCTTCCTCCAGAACCTTCGTACTATTGATAGAAAAAGTGATGAGATAGAGCGTAAGCTTCATATATCAACTCAAAATAGTGAGTTGATTGATTTACTTGATCTTGAGAAAAGTCTAGTTTATTTTACAACTTCACTTAGATCCAATGAAGTAGTATTGGAGAAGATGCTCAAAATTGAGAGCATTAAACAATATCCAGAGGATGAGGAACTTCTTCAGGATGTAATTATTGAGAACAAACAGGCTATTGAGATGGCTAATATTTATAGCGGAATTTTAAGTGGTACCATGGATGCTTTTGCGTCCATCATATCAAATAACCAGAACATTGTGATGAAATTCTTAACTGCTGTAACTATTGTCCTCTCCATTCCAACAATGATTGCAAGTTTTTACGGTATGAACTTTGTTAATATTCCTGGAGGAAAACATCCTTATGGATTTTATATAGCAACATTTGCAGGATTATTAATAACTTTTATAATAATTATAATATTTAAAAAGAAAAAGCTATTTTAGCTTGTTTTGAAAGGCACAGGTGTTATCATGAAACTTCTACGGAGATTAGAAAGAAGATTTGGAAAGTATGCAATTCCAAATCTTATGAAATACATTATAGTTTTATATGGAGTAGGAATGGTCATATATTCATTTGCACCCATACAAGGTACTCTATATCTAGGGTTGGATATTGATATGGTGCTAAAGGGTCAGATATGGAGACTTTTTACCTTCTTGATACCATATTCTACATTTAGGGAATTGTTATTTGTGGTTATAAAGTGCTATGTATTCTATCTAATTGGAAATTCACTAGAAAATGCATGGGGCTCCTTTAAACTAAACTTGTATTTTTTCTCTGCTGTAATATTTAATATTATTGCAGCATTTATCACCTATAAAATATCTGGATTTAATATTTTGGGTAATAATTTCATTATTGGTATGCCATTCAATATGTTGCTAATGTCTACACCTTTAGACATAATATATAGCTCTATGTTCTTTGCTTTTGCTGCTATATATCCAAATACCCAGTTCTTGATTTATTTTATAATCCCAGTAAAGGTAAAATATCTTGCTTGGATTAGTGGGGCTGTGTATATCTATGACATATATAAATTTTTTAGTAGTGGATTTTATTTAGCTGCTATTCCTATTGTAGTATCCCTGTTGAATTTTGTTGTGTTTTATTTTGCCACCAGGAACTATAAGTTGATATCACCAAGGGAGTTTGAACGAAAAGCTAAGTTTCGTAGACAGGTCAAAGAGGGAATAAGACAAAGCAATACCTCTTCGTCTAGCCGACGTAATGTTATAACTAGACATAAATGTGCTATATGTGGTAAGACAGAATTAGATGATTTTGACTTGGAATTTAGATTCTGTTCAAAATGCGATGGTAATTATGAATATTGTATGGAGCATCTATTTACTCACGAGCATGTAAAACAATGATGAATTAAGGTTATTATAAATAAAAGGATGGTTTGTTATGACTAATAATTTAAGAAACATATATAGGAACATTATAAAAAACAGCAATCTAGAAGAAAACATACCATATTTTCTAAATAATATTGTGGGTAAATATAAGACTTATTCTACAGTACAACTAGCTTTGCTTTATTTTACTTATTATGAGATGTATTGTGACGACAAAGAATTATGGGATGAACAGTTACTAGAATATAGTAAGAAGATAAATAAGATTATCTCTGATACCATAACCGTTGGTAAAAGTGGAAGTGAGCTTGAAGAGTATGTAATAGAAGTAGACAAGCTTAGAAGTGAGATTATATCTAAGATGGATATTATCACTTCTTATAGCGACTTATTTGCAATATATGAATATGCATTAAATCGAGTGGAGTATCGTTTTAATCCTATGGAAGATATAGAAGATGATGAGACTTTTGCGAGAGAAGTACTTCGTTACATATTTAATAGCGAAGATAATGTACTGATTAATGAAACAATCAAGGAAGTTATAGGTCAACTTCCTATCCGTATAACAAGACAGAAATATTTTGATTATTTAAGGGATGGATTATTTGAGCTTAATGGAGTGCAAGAAGCTACATTAGAAACCTATATATATCTAATCAGAAGTAGTGCAAGCCTTGATATTACAGATGATATTAAAGATGAGTATCCACAACTTTGGGAGAAGAAAGAAGTTTTAGAAAAGCTTGATTTTAAGAATATAACAAAGGAAGAATATGACACAGCCCTTAGTATAATCAATGAAACTGCTTTATTTCTTGAGTTAATCTCCACGGCATATTATAATTTAATGGAGATCATTAATGAGTTATATGTAATATTAATCTGTTCACCATATAGTGGAGTGGAATCTCAAGATGATAGAACACAAGAGGAAGCAGGGCATTATATTATTTCTGCCACAAATAATAGCTTTTTGGCCAATGAACTAGAAGAGCCTTCAGAAGATATATTAGATAAATTTCATCTTCTAGAGGGTTATCTAGAAGAGATGGATTACAAACTCTTAAGTTATGAGGATGGTATTAGCCACCTTGATACTAATCATAGGGCTTTAGTAGAAAGTCTTATGCAAGAGAAGTTGTTAAATGTGCTTCTTCTTAGTAAAGATTTGCTGTCTGGAAGTACATTTATTGACCTAAAGAAAAAATCTCAGGCAGTAGTAGATAGTAAGAAGATCCAGATGGAACTTGACAAGTTGACTGAGGATTTAAGTGATAAATTAAAAAAATCTGATAGAATGATTATGAGAGCAATTATGGCAAACACCATTAATAGGTTGCCGGTTTTCTTTAAAAACCATACTGAAGTTATGGACTATGTCCTATATTCACTTAATAAATGTAGCGACAGGGCAGAAAAATATGCTTGTATGGAGATAATTAACAGTATGATGGAGGAATAATTATCGAACTGTCCTATGTATTACATGTGGAAATTAGTGGAATACTTAGATATTAGTGTATACTTGAAATAAGAAACTTGGAGGTTTTCCTATGATACAATGGGCATCAAAATTATATATAGGGGAGAAGCTCATTATGAAAAAGGACAAGGCTATTTCTAGAATTAATAAGAGAAAGGTAACAGTGGGTATTTATTGTATAGCCTTTGCCTCTGGGCCACACAATCTTTTTGATATAATGGATGCAAATGAACTATTATTTCCCCATTACAAAAAGGCTGATATTACCATAGTAGGTCTTGCTAGGGGTAAGGATGAAGCTTTAAACTTGGTTCATGATATGCTTATTGAAGTATACAATAAGACAGGTGCTTTTAAGGTAAGAGAATACTTTACATAAGAGTAGCCCCATAGTATATTACAAGAGTGAATATTATGTTATTATAAGAATAGGCGGTTGGTGGATAATATGTTATCCGTTATTTTAACAATACTAAAAATAATAGGTATTATCATATTAGTATTATTGGGATTAGTTTTATCAATCCTATTACTAGTTCTGTTTGTCCCTATTCGTTACCGGGTAAAAGCTGAGCATGGAGATGCTTTGATGATAAATGGACGGGTCAGTTGGTTAATGCATATTATCCGTGCCAGGATTCATAAGACAGATAATGATAGTAGAATATGGATAAGGATTTTTGGTTTTCTAGTCTATGATAGCTCAAAGGAAAAGGTAAAAAAAGAAAAAAAGATTGGTAAGAAATCAATCTCAAAAAAAGCCAGAGCAAAAAAAGCTGAGCAAAAGGAAGCAGATAGTGAGAAGTTTGATAATAGACCAGGTAATGGTATAAATGATAATTCAGAAGTTAAATCAGATACTGATTTGAAAATTGATTCGGAAGTTGATACAGAAGTTAAATCAGATATTAAATCTGATAAGATTATTTCAGATAGCCAAGAAACAGACATACCCAAATCAAAGATTTCTTTAAAAACAAAAGTAGTAAATTTCTTTCATAATATAAAGCGAAAGATAATAGAGTTCTTTAAAAAGTTACTAAATATCAAGAATAGAGTTCATCTGATTATATCCTTCGTAAGAGAAGAGGTTAACAAAGAGGGTTTTCGAATAAGCTTTGCAAGTTTGTTTAAGCTAATAAAGCATATATTGCCTACAAAAATCAGATCAAATCTTATATTCGGTACAGGAGACCCTTGTAGTACAGGGCAAATTCTTGGTATACTTAGTATTATATATAGCTTTTATGGAGATAAAATCAAAATAACACCTGATTTTGAAAACAAAGTGTTAAAAGGAAGTCACTATGCAAAGGGCAGAATAAGATTATGGACAATACTAATAATAGTTATTAAGCTATTATTGGATAAGAGATTCAAGGAATTTAAGAT